>NZ_JBFRCY010000016.1:0-25225 GCF_052113305.1 Terriglobus sp. YAF25 | reverse complement strand
TGGTGACAGAGCGTGTCTCGCTAGGCGGTATTCCGGTGGAACTGGTGGATACGGCAGGCATTCGCGAGAGCAGCGACGAGGCCGAGAGCATTGGCATTCGCAAGACCCGCGAGGCAATGGCCGATGCCGACCTGGTGCTGCTGGTGCTGGACGCGACGCAGACGCTCACAGACGAAGAACGTGCCTGGATGGAAGAGCTGCAGCAGCGCGAGGCTATCGTGGTGTGGAACAAAATCGATATTGCTGCGACAGCAGGCGAGGGAATTGAAGTCTCAGCCCTGACCGGCGAGGGCATTGGAGACCTGCGCGATCTGTTGCTGGCGAAGCTGAAGACCGGCGCCGTAACCAGTGAGACCGCGATGCTGACCAACCTGCGACAGCAGCACGCGGTGCAACAGGCAATTGATGGCCTGGATGCTGCAGTCACCGCTGCCGGCGCAGGAATTCCGCATGAGATGGTGCTGCTGGATATCTACGGCGCGTTGCGCGGGCTGGATGAGTTGACCGGCGCGACGACAGCGGATGATGTGCTGAATCTGATCTTCTCGAGTTTTTGTATCGGGAAGTGAGGGGAGCGCCTGCGGCGCTCGTTGAAAGTTAAAAGTTGAAAGTTGAAGACGCACGGTATGGTCTATCGAATACTGTGCCTCACCGCACTTTTCAAAAAGCAGATCCATTCCTGTTCCAATCCAGCAAAGCTGGTCGGGGACCCCATTCCTGCCCCATCCAGCAAAGCTGGTCGGGGGCTCCATTGCGGGATGACAAACAAAAAAGAGCCCACGCTATTGATGTGGCAGATCGTCACTACTGCCGATCCTATCCGCAAGACGGTCCAGATGCGCGCTCCAGCGCTTCTCAAGTTCTTCCGCTTTGATGCGCTGTTCCGGGGTGAGGATCTCGGAGTAGAGTTTCGATTTGAAGTGCCGCTTCTCCAGCAGGAGCTTGGTTATCGTTGCGCCCTGACGGGAAGCGATTGTCTGGATCTCGACATCATCCGCGCTCCGCGCTGTTGCCGCATCCAGCGCTTTGCTCTCTGAAGCCAACTCCTTGATCAGTGCCGCCACCGTTGGGCGCTCGGATTGCCAGAGAGTCTGGACCTGCGTTCTCTGCGTGTCCGTCAAATGCAACTCATGGCTCACGTAACCGAGGGGCCCATGAAAGCCCCACTCTCTTCCGCCCCACCCGTGATGTCTCCAACTGTCGGCACGGGCGATACCGAAGACCGCCAGCAAGACCAGGAACACCAGGCTCGACCAAACAATAATTCTCTTCATACGAAACTCCTCTTTTGATTTCAATTTCACGTGCCGTCATGACGGCTCCTATGCCGTAACTCAACGCATCGCGATCGATGTTCTAGTACTGGCAGAGCAGCTTTTCGCATCGGAATGCATGAGGTCACGAAGCTTACTGGACATGTCGCTTCCCGGAATGTGCACTTCAGTTAGAACACTGCGTCCGCCGCAGTCGAGAAAGATAAGTTGTCCATGCTGTTCTCCGGTCTGTTGCCGTCCGGGATTCATCGCCAGCAGCCTGCGCTGTCCGGTCTTCACATCCACAAATGACAACACGTACCTCTCGGAGCTTTGTTCGATGACATAGACCCCGGCTTCCATGTTTTGACCGCCGGCGGTAAACGCGAACGGAATGCGGACTGTAACGCCGGGATCATACTGTGCTTCCATGGTGGCTGTTGCAACACTGCCGATCAACAGCACCAGCAGCGATTGACACGCGATAGATGCGAGACGCTTCATCGTTTTCCTCGATTCAGCGGCGAGAGTGTAACGTCCTTTACTTGCCGCAATTCGATTTCAGCAACAGGTCGAGGCCGGTGCGATAAAGGTTGGTTAAGCAAAGTAAAGTTGTGTAAAGACAGACTGGGGCTGCGATGTTATGGTCTAGCATCAAGCTGGAGGCAGCTGGCGTTGGAGAATGGATCGAGTTCTCATCGTCGATGATGACGTTCAATTGTGCAGCCTTCTGGCCGAACGTTTAGGCACTGAAGGCTTCACGATCGAAACTGTTCATGACGGACCGCGCGGCCTGGAGCGGGCTCTTGCGAAGGAACATGCACTCGTCGTTCTTGACGTCATGCTGCCCGGCATGGGTGGTCTTGATGTACTGCGCCGGCTGCGAAAGTTATCGACCGTTCCGGTACTGCTGCTCACAGCGCGCGGCGAGGACTCCGATCGGATACAGGGACTGGAGATCGGTGCCGACGACTACGTCCCCAAACCTTTCAACCCACGGGAACTTATCGCCCGTATTCGCGCGATCCTGCGCCGAACCGCGAGAACCCTAACACCATCTGGTCCATTGGTTGTGGGAGATATCCGTCTGGATCCCGCAATCCGTGAAGCATGGCTGGATGACGTGCCTCTCAATCTGACCAGTGTAGAGTTCACGTTGCTTGAGGTACTCGTTCGCGGCGCAGGCCAGATCCTCTCGCGGGAACAGCTCACCGAAGCGGTGCTCGGCAGAAAACTCGGACCATTCGACCGGGTCATCGATGTGCATGTCAGTAACCTTCGTAAAAAGCTCGGCGCGGCGCAGAACAACCAGCGGATCAAGGCTGTCAGAGGTAGCGGCTACCTCTTTGTATCGCGCGGAGAGGCAAAAGAAGGTTGACCATGCCTAGCCTTTTTCTCAAGATCTTTCTTTGTTTCTGRCTCACTGTCATTGCCACCGCCATCGCGGTGGTCATCACGTTCATTGTTGAGCCACGCGGTGTTCCTTCGCAATGGCATGCCACCCTAACAGATACCGCTCAGTACTCCGGAATGATTGCCGCAGAGATGCATGAGCAGGGCGGCGTACCTTCTGCGGCGGCATACATTGACCGCATTGCACAGGAGACACATTTAAAGGCATGCCTCTCTGACGCAAAAGGCAATGCAATTGCGGGAAATGATTGCGAGTCCTTCCATCAGATGACGACGCACGTTGCCGCCTCGAGGGCGTCCGATTTCAATATGAAGTACGGCATCACTCGGGTTGCCCTGCCAGTAAAAGGACATAGCGGCCGTGATTACATCTTCGCAACCGAACTTCCAGCCGGTCCCCGGGCAGCCTTTGGTATTCATCGGGGAGCGGCAGTATTGCAATGGGGAGTCGCTCTCTTTGTCTCGGGTCTTATCTGCTATCTCCTCACCCGATACCTGACTACTCCGATTCTCCGATTACGCGAGGCATCCCAACAGCTCGCGGGCGGCAATCTGAGTATTCGCGCCACTTCCACGATAGGCCGCAGAAAAGATGAGCTTGGAGACCTGGTACGCGACTTCAACTCGATGGCGACTCGAATCGAAGAGCTGATCTCACGGCAGCGTCAGCTTATCTCGGATGTGTCACATGAGCTGCGCTCACCACTGGCGCGACTGAATGTCGCACTTGACCTTGGCCGCGAAAGAAAAGGCAGCGACCCTGCCTTCGATCACATGGAAGAAGATCTGGGTCTCCTCGACGAAATGATTGGCCGGCTGCTGACAATTGCGAAGCTGGATATGTCGGCCCAGCAGGTTCCGATGACCGAGGTCGATGTCACCTCACTTGTCTCGCAGGTGGTACGCAATGCAGAGTTCGAAGCACGCGAACCATCCGGCGGTGTCCGAATCGTCGCCGAGCAGGAATGTTTCCTGCATGGCAACACGGAGCTGTTGCAGAGTGCAGTCGAAAACGTCGTCCGTAACGCAATCCGCTACTCCGAGCCCGGCACGTCCGTCGAGGTATCCCTCACATGCGATGGATCGTTGATGCGCCTGACTGTCCGTGACCATGGACCGGGGGTTCCGGAAGCCGAATTGCTGCGTATCTTCGAGCCGTTCTATCGAGTAAAAGACGCCCGTGATCGTCAATCAGGCGGCGCCGGACTCGGTCTGGCGATCGCCGAACGGGTGGTCCGGATTCACGGCGGAACGATACGCGCCGAGAATGTCTCACCGCACGGCCTGCAGATTGAGATCATCATGCCGCAACGCCGCGAAGGAATGACGGCGATACCCAGTTAGAGCAACGGTCGCTGGAGTTCTCAAATTGGATGACTTCGATACCCGATGAACCAGCGGAATGCTTCGTTACTTATGGCACTGAGACAGTAATATGGCCTTCCAGATTCCGTAATGGGAAATCGGGCGCGGTGAGTTTGATTTGTATTGCAAATGATCTGGAACTGCATCACAATCCTCCACCTACGAGCTAGGGGGAATATGGAGTCAAAGATCCAGTCGCTGAAACTCAAACAAGCCAAGCGCCAAGCGAAAGACGACTTGGGGTCAGCTTCTTGAGAATCCCGTGCGGAACCTGAGGCAGTTCTTTAGCCTTTTCTCAAGCGACCTGGCCATCGATCTGGGAACCTCCAACACACTCGTTTATGTTCGTGGCGAGGGCATCGTGGTGAACGAGCCGTCCATCGTAGCCATTGATAAGAACAGCGGTGAGGTGGAAGCGGTGGGAAGAGAGGCCAAGGAAATGCTGGGCCGTACACCGGACCACATCATTGCAATTCGGCCGTTGAAAGAGGGGGTCATTGCCGATTTCAAAGTGACCGAGAAGATGTTGAATTACTTTATCCGGGAAGCGCACAATCGCCGGATGTCGATACATACACGCATTGTGATTGGTGTGCCCGCGGAGATCACGCAGGTGGAACGACGCGCGGTCATGGACGCAGCTTACCGTGCGAAGACCAGCGAGGTCTATCTGGTGGAGCAGGCCATGGTGGCGGCGATTGGTGCGGGGCTACCTGTCAGTGAACCCACAGGAAGCATGATTGTCGATATTGGGGGAGGCACCACGGATATTGCAGTGATCTCTCTGAGTGGCATAGTCTACGCCCGTTCCTGGCGTATGGCGGGAAACCAAATGGACGAAGCCATCATGACTTACGTGAAGCGCAAGTATAACTTGCTGATTGGCGAACTCACCGCCGAGCGGATCAAGATTGAAATAGGGAGTGCGTTCCCACTCGAGAAGTCGCTGACGATGGAAATCAAGGGCCGTCACCTGATCGAAGGGGTACCCCAGACCATCCTTCTGAATGACAGTGAAGTCCGCGAGGCATTGAGTGAATGGGTATCGATGCTCATGGACGCCATTCGTGTGGGGCTAGAGCGCATACCGCCCGAGATCTCAGCTGACATCAGCGACCGAGGTATCGTCCTCACCGGCGGTGGCGCGCTTTTGAAGGGCCTGGATAGGCGCATCCGCGAAGAAACGGGACTTCCTGTCTCGATTGCCGATGAACCGCTGTGCTGCGTCGTGCTGGGGACTGGCAAGATTCTCGACGATTTCAAGCTGCTACGGAAGTTATCCGTTGGGTCCGTGACAGCCGGAGTCGAGTACTAGATTGGTGAGTCTAGAGCATTTTCCCTGTTGCTGGGTATCCCGGAAGGGGTGTGTAGCGGCGTTTTCATTACGGAAAACGCCCATAGATACGGAAGTCCTACTCTACACCTACAGGGAAAATGCTCTAAGGTTCGCGACATAAATCATGAGCAGCTTTGCCATCCGAAGCGTTGAAACAGCAGGTCCTACGGTATGGGTTTATTGGATGCCGTGCCTCATCGGGCTTTTGAAAAGCAGTCCCTCCGGATGACAAACAAAAAGACGGTTCGAGCTTTCGCTCGAATACCCAGGGTGGTCGTTCACAAGACTTAGCTAGCGGATGGCGGCGAGGGTGGCGCGGAAGAGTTGTTCGAAGTCGTCGGCGATGTTGGGTTCTTTCTTCAGCGCGGCTTCCATCGCCTTTTCCGCTGCCGGTTTCTGGTAGCCGAGGTTGGTGAGGGCGGAGAGGACGTCTTCCGTTGCTGCGCCTGCGGGCCTGGCGGAGACCTGCGATGTGGGCAGAGCGAACTCTTCCAGCTTGTCCTTGAGCTCCAGCACGACGCGTTCGGCGGTTTTTTTGCCGATGCCGGGAACCCTGGTCAGTGTGGCGTGATCCTGCGCGCGAATGGCGGCGACAAGACGCTGCGAGGGAAGCCCGGAGAGAACGGTGACGGCCAGCTTGGGGCCAATGCCGCTGACGGTGATCAGCCTCTCGAAGAGCTTCTTCTCGTCGCGTTCGACAAAGCCGAAGAGAGCGATGGCGTCCTCGCGCACATGGGTATGAATGTGCAACTTCACCTCGCGGCCTTCTTCGGGAAGGTGAGTGAAGGTCTCGATCGAGATGGTGACGTCGTAGCCCACACCTGCGGCCTCGACGATGGCCTGGTTGGGATGTTTGGCGAGAAGCGTTCCGCGAAGGTGAGCAATCATCCTGGTTCCTGGTTGCTAGTTCCTGGTTGCTAGTTGCTGGTTGTTCTACCTGATGGCAAAAACTGTCCGATCACGAGACCGAGAACGGCGTAGAGGACGATATTGGCCAGGAGCAGCAGGGGCCAGAGACTTGTCGCATAACGCAGCCAGTGAACAGGTGGGCAGATGATGGTGGTCACGAGGGTCCAGAAGCTGCCGAGAGGAACGCCGTAGCGGATGCTGTTCCCTGCGGTCCAGAGACTGAAGGCGCCCGCGAAGAGCCCGAGGAAGGCGAAGACCGCAATGATGATCTTCGTGCGCATGTGTCGAAGGCGTCTCCTGGGGCGCCCTAGCGGCGACGGTACTTGATGGCGAACTCGTAGCCAGGGTTGGGCGGGAAGAGCTCGGCTATGAGCTTCAAGCGCTCGGCGAGTGCCGTGGGAGCCAGCAGCGGATACTCACGCTCGCGGAGCTCGGCGTAGTCGAAGTCGATAGCAAGCGAAAGCAGATAAATCGCGATGGAGTCGGCGAAGGCCAGCGCCGCGAAGTCACTCCGGGCCTTTTCGTCGTTATTGGTCCGGGCCTGCTTGCGGCTGTCGAAGGCGTCCTGGCTGGTCTCGCCACGGACATCGGCCTGGGCCTGCTTCCAGACAAGCTCTGAGAAGCTTTCGGGCACACCTGCCTGGTCGACGAAGGCGTGGCCGACATTGATGAAGAACTCGAAGGCCAGGGCGAAGCGGTCGTGCATCAGACGCGCCGAGATGAAGACACCCTCGGAGGTGCCAAAATCAACGTTTCGATGGCAACTGGCGCGGTCACCGAGCTCGGTGGTGAAGTCGGAGGAGATAAGAATGTCTTCGGGGGTATTGGCGCGGGTGGCGACATCGCCCCGCATCTCGGCGATGGCCAAAGGGACAAAGTAGTAGGCTTTGCGCTTCAGCGCGTCAGCCATGGCGGAGGGAACGGTATTGATGATCTGTTCCAGATCGGCGCCGGCAACCTTGGCTTCTCCGTAGACCGCGTAACAGACGCCGTTGCTTCCCTGGCGCACGGAGGTCTCCCGTGCCACCTGCGAGGCTGTAATCAGTTGCGACTGCACACGTTCCGACATCACGGTTTATTCTAAAGGAGCAATGATGACGCAGACACAGCAAATCCCAGGGAGTTCTCACGGCCGGATCTTCGGCGTTCCGTTCGGCGATCTGGGCTGGTTTGCCAGCCTGTTGATGACATTGGCCTCCGGCTTTCTGGTCTTCTTCGCGGCGACCTTCGTGGGCATCTTCAGCCTGCTGTTCTACGGCGCTTTTACACACAAAGCGGTGAACTACACCGTCGCCTATATGAAGATCGGCATTCCCGCGGGTGCGGTGGCGCTGGTAGTGGCCGGCGGCTTCCTGGGTACGCTTTGGGTGAAGCGGATCACTCGGAAAAGCTAGTTAAAAGTTCCAAGTTGAAAGTTGAAGAGGTACGGTACGGGCGGGGAATCACCTTGCCTGCCTTGGACTGTCTCCTACGTCGCTTCGCGAACACGTTCGCTGATGCGCCCGGATTCGGGTTGCCACCAGGACAAACGTCTTGTTGAAACACTTTTCGGCAGTGGTCCGTCCTGTTAGCATCCGTACACAACACCACATCCCATACATCTGGCGTTTCTTTCTGGAGGTCGAGTAATGCATTTTGTACGTTCTGTTGTGCGCTGGGGCGTGCCCGTGGCCGCTCTCAGCGTCTTTGCGCTGCCGTCTGTCGCGGCAGACAAGAAGCCTGTGGCCGCACCTGCCGCCGCTACCGCGAAAGCGTGGGAGGCTGAGCAGCCCACCGTTGAGAAGATCGATCTCGATGCCTACATGCGTATTCGCGAGGAGGGTATGCAGCACGGGCGTGTGATGCAGTTCGCCTCGGCTCTGGTGGACGGCATCGGTCCCCGCCTGACCGGTTCGCCCAACATGGCCAAGGCCAACGAGTGGACCAAGGAGACCCTTACCAAAATCGGCCTGGAAAACGCGCACCTGGAGGACTGGGGCGAGTTCGGCATGGGCTGGCAGCAGATCAATAGCTGGGCGCGAATGATCTCTCCCGATCCCGAGCCGCTCTGGATCCAGGCTGCTCCCTGGTCGCCGGCAACCAAAGGCCCGGTGAGCTGTGACGCCGTCCTGGTCGATATTCAGGAAACAAAGGACATCGAGAAGTACAAGGGCAAGCTGGCGGGCAAGATCGTGCTCTTCGGCGCTCCGCGTGCCGTGCCTGACGTAGATCAGCCGCTCTTCCGCCGTTACACCGATGCTGAACTGAAGGAGATGGAGAGCTACCCGGCTCCCCGTGCCGGCGGTCCGGCGTTCAACCCCGCAGCCTTACTGGAGCGTGCGCGCGTGCGCGCCGAGGCGGTGAAGATGATGACGGACGAGGGTGTCGTTGCGATTATTACGCCCAGCCGTGACGGAAACCTGGGTGGCGGCACCGGCATCATCTTTGACGACAACGGAGCCAACCTCGTGCGTGGAGCACAGACGGCAGCCAACGCCGTGAAGATTCCCAATGGCGTAATGACCATTGAGAACTATGGCCGTTTGGCGCGTCTGCTGGCGGCGAATGTGCCCGTCGAGCTCGAGGTGAATATCGAGGCAAAGTTCACCGGCGATCACGAGCACGGCTTCAATACCGTCGCCGAGATTCCTGGCACCGATGCGAAGCTGAAGGATCAGGTCGTCATGGTGGGCGGACACCTGGATAGCTGGGTGAGCGCTACCGGAGCGACGGATAACGCCGCCGGGTCGGTCGTCGCCATGGAGGCTGTCCGCATCCTGAAGGCGATCGGCTACAAGCCGAAGCGCACTATCCGGATCGCTCTGTGGACGGGTGAGGAGCAGGGCCTGTGCGGCTCACGCGGCTACGTTCGCACGCACTTCGGCGGAGCGGATGCTCCAGCACCGGCTTGCGGCGCTGGTGGCCCTCCATCGCGTACGGAGCAGCAGCCTGCGATCAAGACCACCAAGGAGTGGGAGACGCTGGACGGCTACTTCAACGTCGATAACGGCACGGGCAAACTGCGCGGCGTCTACACGCAGGAGAATTACGCCATCGGCAGCGTCTTCGCGCAGTGGATCGCTCCGCTGAAGGACCTGGGCATCTCCACCATCAGCTACCGCAACACGGGCGGAACGGACCACCTGTCGTTCGATGGCGTGGGCCTGCCGGGCTTCCAGTTCATCCAGGACCCGATGGACTACGACACCCGTACGCACCACTCCAACATGGACACCTATGAGCGCCTGCACCAGGCTGACCTGGAACAGGCCGCGATCATCGAGGCGATCTTCCTCTACAACACCAGCGAACGCGAAGCGATGCTTCCGCGTAAGGGATTCCCGCATCCGGAGATGAATAAGCAAAAGGATGCGCCGATTCCGGGGCTCTTCCCGAACGCGGTTGAGAAGAAGTAGATCCTGCGAAAACAAGAAGACCCACGTCCATAGGGCGTGGGTCTTGTTTTTTAAGAGAAAACGGGCGGAGGCACAAAGCCTCCGCCCGCCACTTCCTGGGAGAAGCGGTGACAGCTACGCAGCCTGGAAGGTGGTTGCCGGGGCGTTGCCCAGCAGGGCAGCACCGGAGTACTTCGGCGAGCCATTCCATTCCGGCAGGTTGAAACATGCACTATGGGCATCCGTCCCGCGATCCGTGGTGTGCTGCGCCCTCAGGGCGGCGAGAATCTCCTCGCGGGCGGCCTCCCGCTCAGTCGAATTTGTGCGCTCCCAGAAGACCTGGAAGTTCTGTCCACACACGCTGCACTGAATATCGCTTGCCATCGTGGATGCTTTGCAAAGTACCTGCATTGGTCCGCTCCTTAAAAAAATCCTTGAACGACGATTCGTTCCTTCGATCTGGTCTGATTGACAACGTTGAATGTACGCCGTGAGATGGCCTTGCTCCATGCCACTTGCGCGATCGGCGATACATCGTTTGGGGGAGTTTTGAGCTGCGGGTGGTCATATCCGCGCTTCTATAACTATATAAAACGCCAACTCCCGCTCTTTTGTTGCCTCCAAACGGTTAATTAATTGTCTGAAATTCTTATCGCATTACTGCTCCCGCTGGAAGCGGTTTTCTGCAGTGCTGCAAGTGCCATTGGTAACGGGAATGCCCCAAATGGTGCTGCAAACGTCGGCTTTCGTACACAAAAGCCGCAACGCATCACCCGGTCCTAGAGCATCGCGCGTACCTCCCGGGAGGGTAAGGCCTAACTGCAGAGCGCTCGTCGGCGTGTTTCTCTCATCTTTCGCGCCGGTATTCCGGCTCTAGTGCAAAAGACGAAGTCTTCGCAAGATGGTATCAAATCCGTCCAGGCAGCCGGAACTCGGCCGGTCTATTCCTGGCGGGTRTGTCCTGCGAAGTGACCTGACAATACACCCGAGGCCCGCGTGGCTGCAACTGTAATTTTTGGGGTCAGGCGCGTTCCGGCGTCCCAATCTCGACGCTATGGGAGCCGAACCAATATCCTGTTAAATGTGAGTCCTGAGAATATCCGCATCCAGCTTCCTGATGGTTCCGTGCGCGAGGTGCCCAAAGGCACCACGCCGCTTGATGTCGCCAACGACATCTCTCCGCGCCTTGCCGCCGCCGTGGTCGTGGCAAAGATTCGTCCGTTGACTACGGCCACTACGGAGACCACGGCCACCGAGACAGGCAGCGAAGATGCCATGTACGCCGCACACGAGGGCGGCGAGCGGCTGGTGGATCTCTCCGCGCCACTGAATGAGGATGTCGCCCTGTGGCTGTTGAAGGAAGATGCCCCGGAGGCGTTGAAGGTCGTCCGTCACTCGGCTGCGCACGTCATGGCGACGGCGGTGCTGGAGCTGTTTCCGGAGACCAAACTGGGCCATGGCCCGGCCACCGATGCCGGCTTCTTCTACGACTTCTATCGCGAAAAGCCGTTCACTCCGGATGACCTGGAGAAGATCGAGCAGCGCATGGCCGAAGTGGTGGCGCGCGATGAGAAGTTCGTGCGCGAGTACGAGCCGCGCGAGCAGGCACTCAGCGAGTTCAAGGCGAACGGCGACTTCATGAAGCAGCACTTCGTGGAGAAGTTCACCAAAGACGGTGAGCAGGTTTCGCTGTACAAGAACGGGAGCTTCGTCGACTTCTGCCGTGGACCGCACGTACCCTCGACCGGCCGCGTGAAGGCGTTCAAGGTGATGAACCTGGCCGGAGCGTACTGGCTGGGCGATGAGAACAATCCGCAGTTGCAGCGCGTCTACGGCACGGCCTTCTACAACAAGAAGGATCTGGAGGCGCACTTCAAGCACCTGGAGGAGATCAAGGCGCGCGATCACCGTGTGCTGGGTAAGCAGCTCGACCTGTACTCCATTCAGGAGGTCGCTGGATCGGGCCTGATCTTCTGGCATCCGAAGGGCGGCATCATCCGCAAGACGATGGAAGACTGGATGCGCGAGGAGTGCCTTCGCCGCGGCTACAACCTGGTCTTTACGCCACACATCATGAAGCGCGAGCTCTGGAAGATCTCGGGCCACGACGGCGTGTACTCGAAGGACATGTTCCCGCCGATGGAGCTGGATGACGCGGAGTATCGGGTGAAGCCGATGAACTGCCCCGGCCACATCCTGATCTACAAGTCCACGCCCAAGAGCTATCGTGATCTGCCGGCCCGTTATGCGGAGCTGGGCAATGTATACCGCTTCGAACGCAGTGGCACCATGCACGGTCTGTTGCGCGTGCGCGGCTTTACGCAGGACGATGCACATATCTTCTGCACGCCGGACCAGGTCAAGGGCGAGATTGAGGCGTGTCTTGATTTTGCGGAGTCGGTGCTGAAGACCTTTGGCTTCTCGGAGTATCGCGTGGAGCTGTCGACCCGCGACCCCAACAAGCCGGGTGAGTTCTTCGGAACCGCGGATGACTGGGCGCACGCCGAAGGAGCTCTGCAGGAAGTGCTGGTCGGTCGTGGATTGAGCTTCCAGACCTTCCCGGGAGAGGCCGCCTTCTATGGACCGAAGATCGATGTGAAGCTCGTCGACGTCCTGGGCCGTCTGTGGCAGCTTTCGACGGTACAGTTTGACTTCAACCTGCCGCGCCGCTTTGAGCTGGAGTACGTCGGTGAGGATGGCGAGCGTCATCAGCCGGTGATGGTGCACCGCGCTCTGTTTGGAAGCGTGGAGCGTTTCTTTGGCGTACTGATCGAGCACTATGCCGGCGCGTTCCCACTGTGGCTGTCGCCGGTGCAGATTGGCCTGGTACCAATCAGCGAAAAGCATCATGCGTATGCCGAACAGGTAAAGCAGCAGCTTGAAGCTGCTGGACTGCGGGTGGAGCTCGATGTGCGCAACGAGAAGATGAATGCGAAGATCCGCGACTTCACGCTGCAGAAGGTGCCGTTTGTCCTGGTGATGGGTGACAAGGAAGCATCCAGTGAAGCGGTTAGCGTGCGTACACGCGGTGTGGGCGATCAGGGCAGTGTGTCGCTGGCCGAGTTCATGACGCGTGCGCAGGGGCTGCTGGAGTCAAAGTCGCCGACGCTGTGATGCAGATGGAGCATTTTCCTGTTGCTGGGTATCCCGGGAGGAGCGTGCAACGGCGTTTTCATTGCGGAAAACGCCCATAGATGCACAAGCCATACCTACAGGAAAAAAGCTCTAGTCGAACAGGTTCGAGAGCACGGCTTCGCGATTGTCGAAGACGTGCTCTTGCCTTTTCAGGTGGAAGCGTTGGTCAGAGAATCGTGACCTTGTAATCGGTAGTCTTCGTAAATGCATGGACGACATTCCCGTTCAGATCGACGTGGCGCAGCGTCATCAAAGCAGGTGTAACGGTGACATGGGTGAAGCCGTTGACCTGCACGGCGTATGGACCGCGTACTGACTCATCGATCACGATGCGATACAACGGAGCGCCGCCACCGCCGGAGACAACGAAGGATGTGGGGTGCCCGGCAAACTCCAGGTGCTCCAGGTCATGATCGTGTCCGCACAGATAGACATGCGCGCCGGAGGAGCGGAGTAGGGGATCCCAGTCCTGCACCAGCATCGGAGTATCGCCGTGCATGCCGTTGGAATAGATCGGGTGATGTCCTAAAGCCACCAGAAAGGGTGTGGTGAGCGGCTTCGCCAACTCTTCTTTGAGCCAGGCCAACTGGTCCAGACGTTGCTGTGCCGTCATGCAGTAGAACGTCCCTTCGCGGGTGACCCCATTGTCGAACGGCATGTTGCTGTCCAAGGCAAGGAAGGTCACGAGCGGCTTGGCCGCCGGGAAGGGAACGCGATACCACTGCGACGGCATGGTCCAGCGAGTGCCTGCCTTTTGGGCGTATTCCAACTGTGCCGAAAACTTGGAAATGGGCAGGTACTCATAGTCATGATTTCCCGGTATGGCATACGCGGGACAGTTGAAGACACCAGCGGGATACATCTGTTCGAACTGGGTCTGCCAGCGCTTGTCGTTTGCGCCGTCRTCCATCGGTGTATAAAAGTTGTCACCGATCATCAGCATGGCGCCTGTGGCGATGTTCTGCCGTGTGACGTAGCTCTGCATAGCAGCGGCGACCAGGGCCTGATTCGCATCACCGGTTCCCCAGTCGCCGATGACAAGGAAGTCCGCAGACTCGGGAGCGTTGCCTGGGGAGCCATTGCCTGCGTGCGGACCGGAGCCGCATCCGAGCAGGGGACTACCAACCGCCGCAAGGGCACTGAATGCAAATGTCTGCTTGAGAAAACGCCGTCTGCTTACGACGGGTAGGTCGGGATGGTCCCGCACAGCCATAGAAACCTACCAGAAAAGTAGGGCCAGAGGAGGTATGTTCCCGGGATATGGGGCGTGTTTAGGAGCGGCGGCCATAGCCGCCACGTCCGCCACCACTGCGTCCACCACTACCGCCACGTCCGCCTCGGCCGCGGCCGTAGCCGCCACGATCATCGCGGCGTGGAGCCCGGACAGTGCCCTGATAGTCAGCCGGATAGAGCACGACGAAGCGGTCGCGGCCTTCGCCGCTGGACTCCGTACGCAGATCCGTGTGTTCGCTCAGAGCCATATGCAGCATGCGGCGTTCGCGGCTGCTCATGGGAGGGAAGCTGTAGGGGCGGTTGCTCTCTCGAACGCTGTCGGCCGCGTCCTCGGCGCTCTCGCGCAACTCACGTGCCCGCTCTGCCTTGAAGCCATTGGCATCGAAGGAGATGCGGTCGTGCTCTTCGGGCTCAAGACGCAGGATCTTCGCTGCGACGTGTTCGAGAGCGCGTAGTCCTTCGCCATTGCGTTCCGTCAACTGTGTCGCGTCAGGACCGGCAAGCTCGACATAAATGTCGCGCCGTTCGAGGCCGTCCGGGTCAGAGGCTCCTGCGCCGGCGGTGATGCGGTACTTCAGACGCATGCCACCGGTGGTGGTCAGCGTCTGCACAAACGCAGCTACCTTCTTTGCAGCCTGGGAAAGATCTTCCATGGTTCTGTTTCCTCGAGCGGCCGCTCTAGCGACGGCCCTGAATGGTTGCCGGCTGGCGACGGCGCGCACGCTTGGCGGCCAGCTCTTTCATCTCGCGGCCAAGACCGGTGCGGTTCATCACCTGCTGCTGAATGATTCCGATGAGGTTACCGATTGACCAGTAGAGGGCCAGGCCGGAGGCATAGTTCCAGGTAATGTAGCCGGAGAACGCCGGCATCATAAAGGCCATCATCTTCTGCTGCGCGGGATCCATGCCCGGTGAGGGCGTATAGAACTGCATCAGGAACTGCGAGACGATCATGATGATGGGCAGAATATGATACGGATCGGCCGCGGTGAGGTCGTGCAGCCAATACCAGTGCGCTCCGCGCAGCTCGACGACCTTGGGAAGCATGCCCAGGAAGGCAAAGAGCAAGGGGAGCTGAATCAGTGTGGGCAGGCAGCCGCCGAAGACATTCACGCCCTCGCGCTTCTGCAGGTCCATGATCTCCGCATTCATCTCCCCACGCTTAGGATCGGTGACCTTGTACTTGGCGTACCTGGCCTTGATGGCGTCCATCTGCGGCTGGATGCGCTGCATCTTCAGCGCCGACTGCATGGTCTTGTAGCGCAGCGGCAGAAGAATCAGGTTGATGATCACGGTGAGAACAATGATCGACCAGCCCCAGTTGGGAACGTACTTATGCACGGCCTGCAGGGCGAGGAAGAGATACTTGCCGATAACGCCGAAGAAGCCGAAGTCGAGCAGCGGCTCAAGCGTTGTTTTGCCGTCGGCAGCCTTGATGTTCTTCAGTACACTGACGGCCTTCGGTCCGGCGAAGAGGCGCACGGATGAGGCGCCATTGACGTCGCCTGCCGCTACGCCAAGAGCCGGGATCGATATCAGGTTCTTCCCGTCGCCGTCCTTGGAGACATCGATCGGGTGGCTCAGCGTAACGACGGTGGCGGTCGCGGGATTCTCGGGAAGGAAGATCGCTGCGAAATATGGATCGCTGATTCCAGCCCAGTCGAACGGACCGTTCAGCGTATTGCCTCCACTGACCTTCTTCGCGGCCAAGTGGGTCTCGCTGCCGTTCTGTGAGGTATCCACCTGGTCATAGGTGTGGTGTGATGTGTTTTCCTGATCGCCAAGGGCGCCCGGCCAGGTAAGCAGCGCGCGCGCCGGAGCTCCGTTCTGCTTCACTTCAATGCGTGAACCGAGGACGTAGCTGTTGTCAAAGGTGAAGGTCTTCTTCGCCTCCAGACCGCCGGCGGCGTAGGTAAAGGTCAGCGTCGCCGGAGCAGTAAGGTTGCCGGTAGCAGAAGCAACGTAGAGGCCGCTGTTCAGCTTCGCCATGGCACTGGTGTCATAAGAGTAGAGCGAGAGCGGATAACCGTACTTCGCGGCTACGGTCTTGTGGACCAGATCCAGAGGCGCTCCATGGGAGTCCTTGTAATCCTTGAGAATCCAGTGAGTGACCTGGGCTCCGCGATTGGTGAAGGTGATGCGGTAGACGGCGTTCTCGATCGTCGTCGTCTGCTCACCTTCAGCGGCAACCGATGCGGCGGTGGGGTTCGCTACGGCCGTAGCAGTCGCCTGCTGCAAGGCCTCCTGGTGCTGCTGGGCCTGTTGCTGCTGCGCGGGGGTGGCCGGCGTAGGCTGCTTCTTTGGGCCGAAGTAGCGAAGGCCAAAGAACACACCGAGAAAGACCACCATCATCACCAGCATTGTGGTGGAACTGCCAGCGTTTGACTGCTGATTGGGATTCTTGATTTCTGCCAAGGAGACTTCGACTCTCTTCCTGAGTAGATCCTGCGAGCGGGCGCGTGATTTTAGGCGCAAAATCGCTCATTTCCATTGTATTGGGGAAGGGAATTGTTTGCTTGCAAACGGTGCCTGAATACACACTACGAAACGCACCATTCATAGGGCAGTAACTGCTTTATCTCGGATGCTTTGTCTCGGGGACCGGGTCCAGACCGCCTTTGCTGAAGGGATTGCAGCGGAGAATTCGCCACAGGGCGAGGGCAGTGCCCTTGAAGAGACCGTGGCGATAAAGGGCGACCTCAGCGTATTCGGAGCAGGTGGGCTGGTATTTGCAGTTGCCGAGGCCGAAACTGTGCAGCAGAGGAGAGAGCGTCCAGCGGTAGACAGTGAACAGACCGCGGAGCAGCCAGCTCATGACCGTGCCCTGGAGGCTGCGCGTTGAACGGCGCGGAAGACATCGGCGACATCGGCCTTCAGCTTCTCGAACTCGACCTCGAGTACAGTGCGCCGCGGATGCAGAATCACGTCAACCGGCGAGGTGAGCAGGGCGGCATTGGCTCGTATCGCGGCACGGAGCCGGCGTTTGATACGGTTGCGATCGTGCGCCTTGCCCATCACTTTGCCGACGGTGAGGCCGACACGCGGACCTGTGCCCTCGTCTTCGCGGGGAGCGAAGAAGTAAGCCATCTGCCGCGAGTGCTGCTTGCGGCTGCGGCCGTACACGCTCTGAAAGTCGGCATGTTTGCGAAGGCGGAGGTCGGCGTACATAGGGCGTTCGGTTCCTCAGAGAGGACGGAGCTGTTCTTCGTCCACGCAGGACGAGAAACATCTCGTCCTCACGTTCATGCGCGTGCCAGGGAAACTCCCCCTGGACCTTCGCTACCTTGACGTATTGATCATTAACCCGGCCTACGACACGCGGCGACCAAAGTTCGGCCAGCTTCGCGCATGCCTGCTCCAGCGAGATGGGGCCGGGCTGCATGGGAAGAACGAGGGTAAAACTAGTCGCGGAAACCGGCGCTGACGGCGATCTTATGACGGCCCTTGGCGCGGCGGCGGCTCAGAACGGCGCGTCCGGCCTTGGTGGCCATGCGGCTCAGGAAGCCATGAACCTTCGAGCGGCGGCGGCGGTTGGGTTGAAAGGTACGCTTGGGCATGGGATAGCCTCTCCTACATCAAATCCTTGAAGTTGCAACAGCTTTTTATTCTACCCTGATTTCCACTTTCGGCCAAGCAAAGTTCTGCCTTCGGACTCAGATTCGTTCACACTTTTTGAGCACTCGACGGAAGTTTCACAATGCATGGTGCAACTCAAAATTAATTGGTGAATGCCGCTTGAATTGGTCCCTGTTCAGCGTGCTACTATCGGCTCTGTTCGATAGAGACACGACAGTTCATCGGCTGTCATTTTCACCACGCAGGACCCTCAAGGAAACAACCTCTCGCGCCGCGCAGCGCAGAGCTTCCAGCAAACGCTCTCCCCCCTCACCCGCATGAGATTTCCTCAAGCAGGCAAGGGTGACCGTTTGCTGTTTCTCGCTTCTTCCTGGGATCGCGTTGTGCCAGACAGCCGTTCGGACCGATAGGAAAGACATGTCCTTTGCACCGACTGCTACCGTTGTTTTGAATCACTGGGTCCGTATTCTTGAAGCGTTGCAGAAGAAAGTGAACCGGCAGTCGTATGACACCTGGTTCAAGCCCACGCGCTTCTCGCATATCAACGGCAAGACCTTGTACGTCCGGATCCCCTCGACCGAGTTTCAGCATGTGGGGGATCGTTACGAAAATCTGATCATGGAGGCAATCGACAACCTCGGCCTCGAGGTTGAGAAGGTGCTCTTCGTGACACCGCAGGAAGACCCCTCGCTGCCCAAGGTGCGTGAGGACGGCGGATTTGCGCCCCAGCCCGACCGCTCGCTGACCAACGCCCGCAACAACAACGCGCGGCAGAATGCCAATCTTCCGGAGCAGTCTCGTTTCGACTGGAACACTGCAGCGCAACTGAACCCGCGTTACGTCTTCGATGGCTTCGTCATCGGCAGCGGCAACCAGTTTGCACATGCGGCCGCGCTTGCGGTCGCCGAGCGCCCTTCCAAGGCATATAACCCCCTCTTCATCTACGGCGGCGTCGGTATGGGCAAAACCCACCTGATGCAGGCCATCGGCCACGAGGTGAAGCGCCGCAATCCGCACGCGGCCATCAGCTATGTCTCGGGTGAAAAGTTCACCAACGAGATGATCAACTCGGTCCGCTACGACAAGATGACCAGCTTCCGCGACAAGTACCGCAACGTGGATGTGCTGCTGATCGACGATATCCAGTTCCTGGCCGGCAAGGAGCGTACGCAGGAGGAGTTCTTCCATACCTTCAATGCGTTGCATGAGTCGATGAAGCAGATCGTCATCGCGTCGGACCGTCCGCCCAAAGAGCTGGCTGATTTTGAAGATCGTCTGCGTTCGCGTTTTGAGTGGGGATTGATTGCCGACATTCAACCGCCCGATCTCGAGACCAAGGTCGCCATCCTGCAGAAGAAGGCCGAGAGCGAGCACACGCCGCTGCCGACCGACGTGGCGCTGTTTATTGCATCGAATGTGCGCACCAACGTACGTGAGCTCGAAGGCGCGCTCGTACGCCTGATCGCATGGTGCTCCCTGCATGGCGTGGAGATCACGCTGCCGACAGCACAGCAGTGCCTGAAGCAGTTCATCGATACCCAGGTACGTAAGATCACCATCGAAGCGATTCAGCGCGCGGTTGCCGAGCAGTTCGGTATGCGCGTGGCAGAGCTGAAGCAGAAGAACAACTCCCGCCAGATTGTGGTTCCGCGCCAAATTGCCATGTACCTGGCCAAGCAGATGACTGAGGCTTCGCTGCCTGAGATCGGCCGCCAGTTCGGCGGGAAACATCACACGACGGTGATGCATTCGATTGCGAAGATCGATGAGCAGCGCAGGGCGGATAAGGATCTGAACCGTACGATCAACAAGCTGATGGAGACGCTGAACTGAGCGGGTTCCATATGAGAGAAAGGCCACCTTGATGGTGGCCTTTTATTTTTGTCGAGAAGCAGATTTCTCCGCTGCCCTTCATCCCAACCAGAGTAGTGGGCCGGGAACCCGATCGCTACGAAATGACAAAAAAACGGTTCGTGCTGCGCTCGAATACCCACGTCCCAAAATCGGGACATGGGGCACCCGTGTATGGGTCACGGAACGTCATCAATCGGAGAGGTGCCTGTAGTGTCGGTGATGATCCTCACATTCGCCTTGTAGAGGCGGTAGTTCGAGTAGCGGTGGATCTCTCCGCCGTTGCGGGCGTTCATGGTCCACAGGAGCTCCACGCGGCGGGGAAGCCACAGCTTCTCGTCCAGGCCAGACAGATGCACCTCCGCGTACTCGACCGTAGACGTAAGACGAGTGGTATTGATCTGCGGCAGAGGCGTTAGAAGGTCGGTGCGAATGCGGAGAATCCGCGATGTATCTTCGTCGACCCAGACAAGACCCTGTTGCAGCATCGGCACGTCTCCGTCCATACTGCGGATCACACCTGGAACCTTCACCCGCTCCGGTACCTGCGTAAACGCTACGACGGAGGTCTGCCGGCCGTGGATCTTCTGTGTGCCGAGATACCGGAATCGCTGCTCTTCGATAACACCGGGAACAAACAGCATCCAAAGACCGCTGAAACCGGTGGCCTGCGGCGGCATGATGGGATCTTTGGAGGTACCAAGCTCCTTGCGCGATTCTTCGAAGATCTGGAGGTCGCCGGACGGCCTTCTCCGGATGACGAACTCATAGCGCCGCTCGGCTTTTAGCACCATCTCAGGTGAAGCTACGGAGACCACAGGCCCTCGCCCGCGGCCGCCGCCGCCGCCCTGAACCTGGATATGTTCTTCCTCAAGAGCGATATCTTCACGGGCGGCCAGATTGGGGATGCGCGGCATCTGCGCAGAGACCGTCTCGCTGATGTGTTGCAGCAGAGAGTCGAGTCCCGTCTGGTCCTCGTCGATCTTCAAACCATCAAGATCGTCTATCTGGTGCTGCAACCTCTTAATTGGCAAATCGAGATAGGGGCTTACCTGTCCATAGATCGCGATCGTCTGCCGGTGTATCTGGTCCCTCGCCTGATCGCTGATGTGCTGGACTGTGTCGCCGGCTTGCTCCGCGGGGTCGCTCATCTGCTGCGCAAAGGCAGCAGGCGACACGGCAAACAGGCCAACGGCCAGAACTCGGAAAGGGAATCGCATGGGATTAACAGGAGACGTCCCGCTTGTCAATTAAGCTTCAGTTTCCTCATTAAGGAAAAACCTGTGGAAACCGAGGATAATACGCTTTTTCCTACACCCTTGTGGAACACAGGCTATTAACGAATCCCAGCAATAACGCGGGTCTGACCGCGATTTCCGTTAAACGCATCTGGTCTTTCGCACTGTGGATCGCCTGGGGGTGTGGAGAACGGGGATTTAATGGTCGTCACCATGGCGCTAAATGCCACTAAGGGGTTAAACGTCCGCAACTTTCGTCTTACGCGGACACGTTTTCTAAATCTGGACACGGGCCGAAGTAACTGGAACTAAGCGACTTCGGCCCGATATCCACTTTTCCGCGACAAACGGTTAAGACTACGGAATAACTCTTATCTTTCAACTACAGTTCTTAAAGGCATCCTTACCAGACAATGCAGTGGAAGCCTGGGAGTCCCCAAAAGACCGTGGGAGAGAAGCACATCTCGCCGGTTTCCCGGAGGATCGATGGTCGCGTTTGTTCAACGGCTGGCGACTGGGGAGTTCCTGGTTCCGACCCTCATCACAGCGCGATCGACGACAACGTAGAGCAGCTGGTCAGGATCCTTTCTGGCTTCCTTCTTGATCCAGTCGCCCGCTTTCTGACCTGCGGTTTCGTTCTCAGGCAGAGTGAGTCCGCGCTTCTGTGCGCTCAACTCCGCGAGTTGTTTGACCATGTCGAAGAAGCGCTCCTCGTTGCGTCCGCTCTGCACCCAGGCCTCGTGCACACTCAAGGGGAGGAGCTGTTCGTTGGTCAATCCGGTGGTGTATTCACCGGGATGGCTCATATTCGGGTTTTGAGAGGTTACGGACGGTTTTGGCTCCTGACCATTCATCCGTTGCGTTCCGCTGACTCCCTGGCCCATTGCAGCCGCAGGAATCGCCATCAAGACTGCTGCCAACACCATCGTCTTCATCGTGTGTCTCCTTTACCGGTAGCCGTTGCGGTAATCGCGATAGTCGCGGGAACGGTCGTTGCGGCGTTTGTCCTGGGCGGCTTTGCCTGCCAGGGCACCGACACCTGCACCGGCGGCGCCGCCAATGAGCGCACCTTTCATGCCACCGCCGAAGACAGCGCCGAGCGCAGCGCCGCCGGCGCCGCCGATCAGGGCGCCCTTTCCGGGCCCGATGCCGTGATCTTTGCGCTGCTCATAGTAGCGGCGGTCATAGCGGTCGTCGTAGCCGTTGTTGGAGTAGCTGCGGCGTGCTCCGTCGTAGAAGCGGCCGTGGCGGCCGTACTGCTGGGAGAAGGCCGGTGCGGCCACAGGGGCCAGCATCGCCGAGCAAAGTACCAGGGTTGCGAGTCTGCGCATCGCTTTATCTCCTTTTGAACCGCGAGAGCGCCGCAGATCCGGCCTTCTCCGGTTCAGTGAGCGTGAGATGCCACGTCAGAGGGAAATGCTGTCTAAAGCGTTTTCCCTGTTACTGGCTGTCCCGGAAGGAGGTGCAGCGGCGTTTTCATTGCGGAAAACGCCCATAGAACGCGGAAGCCCTACATAACGCCCGCAGGGAAAATGCTCTAATCAGGACGTGCCTGAGCTTCCTGAAGTCGAAACTGTCGCTAATGGGCTACATGAGCGTGTCTCTGGAGACACGGTGCTCAGCGTGTGGCTGGGAGAGAAGCCGGAGCCACTGAAGTCGCCGGCGGAAGAGATTGCGGAGACTCTGAAGGGAAAGAAGATCGAGCAGGTTCACCGGATCGGTAAGACCGTTGTCTTCGAACTTACGGGAGGAGCCCAGTTCCTGGTGCACCTGGGAATGACCGGCCGGCTGCTGGTGAATGACAGCGATGTTCCGTTACCGCCGCATACGCATGGCGTGCTGCACCTGAAATCGGGCCGTGAGGTTCGCTTTATCGATCCGCGGCGATTTGGCCGCATGAGCGTAACACGCGGCTACACCGGGCCAGGGAAAGAGCCGTTGAAAATCGGCCTGGACGAGTTTGTGGAGCTCTTCAAGGGCCGCAAGACGCCGATCAAAAGTGCGTTGTTGAACCAGAAGCTGCTGCATGGCGTGGGGAATATTTATGCCGATGAAAGCCTGCACCGCGCCGGGATTCGGCCAACCCGTCAGGCAGGGCGGCTGACGCGGGTGGAGCTGGAGCGTCTGCATAAGGCGGTGAAGGCGGTGCTGCAGCATGCCATCAAGCTTGGCGGATCGTCCGTTTCGGACTACGTGGACGCAGACGGGATGCGGGGATTCTTTCAGCTGGAGCACCGGGTGTATCTTCGTACCGGCGAACCCTGCCGGACGTGCAAGACGCCGATCAAGCGTCTGCTGGTGGCGGGGCGAGGAACGCACTATTGCCCGACGTGTCAGAGATAGCTCAATCCGAGTCCAGTTCTATGGAAAACCGTAGAACCAGCGTCTATGAGATTCCAAAGAAAATAGAACGGGTTCCTAGGGATCTATCTAAGTTGTTGAATTTATAAGGAATACAGGTTTGGCATGGGCCGTGCTTATAGGAAGGGTGGTTCGCAGATGCGCGAGACGCACGCACCGAACGAGCCGGAGAGATATCACAGCCCAAAGAGGCATTGTGAACCCCGGATCGGTTCTGGTTCCTGGTTAGGGACCACTTTATGGGAGGCCAGTGATGGCCATTACGAAAGGCTACCGGGGCGGTAGCCTTTCGTCGTTAAGGGGAGTGACTTGCCAAGCACCTTCCCCTCGGGTAGTATGGTGTTGCCTATCGGAAGGCTGAGAAGGCTGAGGCCGTGATCGACTCCCTCACTCCTAGGGGAGCGATTTGAACGGCCCGCCAGGTTTCCAAATTCTTGCAGGCGGATAGACAAAGGTTTCACCAAGACACTGGTGTGCCAACGGTTGTGGGGAAGCGCCTGCATGAACTGCCGGCGAACGCAGCCAGAGATAAGACGAGACGAAGTTCCTTTCGAGTAGAACTTGAGACTGTTTTCTCCGAGAAAGATATTCCGGTTATAGAAGCCAAGGTTGCGCGGGACGCGACTGCAATGCGGCTGCGTCTGAGGGCAGCCGAAGAGCTTTTCAAACCGAAGAAATGTAAGTGAACCAGGAAGTGGAAGCATGAATTCAGAGCAGAACCTGCCCGAGGCAACAGCGCCTCAGGGCCCTCCACCTGTAAGTTCCGAAAACGGACAAGCCACTGCCCCGGGTCAGGGCACATCGCGCAGCAGCCGCCGCCGCCGCCGCCGCCGTAAAAACAAGCCCACCGATGCCGTGGCGTCCCCTGAGGGTCAGATCGTGATCCAGAGTGGGGAAGACAGCGACTTTGTGCCCCAGCCGAAGCCGCAGCAGGCCGGTACCCAGCCACAGCAGGGCCAGCAGAACAGTCCCAGCGCCAAACGCTGGAAGAAGAAGCAACGTCGCCGCGAACGCCAGCGTACGGACGGTGGTAGCTACAGCCCCGGTAACCAGATCGAGCCCGGAAACAGCGTCAACGGTGGTGGGTTCGCCCGCCGCAAGCAGAAGACGAAGGGGCCGCGCAGCTTTGTGGGACCGATGGACCACAGCTATCGCGAGGCGAACGGCAACTACGCTGAGACTTCGCCCTCGACAATGGAGCTTAACGGCAACGTCCGTGGCGGACACGGCAAGCAGCGCCGTAACTATGACTTCGAAGGCGGCAATGTCGACCGTCTGCCGCCTGAGCTGCGTGCGCCGATCAGCAACGCGGTGGTCCGCGAGGATGCTCCCACACATATCTACTTCTTCGTCGAAGATCTGTTCCTGACGGCGAAGATCAACGAAGCCGCGCGCAAGCTGGGCGTGAAGGTCAGCTTCATCAAGAACGATCCGGAGCATTTGGCGCAGTTGTTCTCCGGCGAGGAGCGCACCAAGCCATCCCTGATCGTCTTCGACCTGAACAACCCGGGTGTGAAGCCGCTGACCCTGGTGCCGAAGATCCGCACCAAGCTCAAGCGTACGGTCTCAATCCTCGGCTTCCTTTCGGTGCTGCAGGGCGACCTGAAGGCCAAAGCGACCGAGGCCGGATGCGACACGGTCATGCCGAAAGCAGCGTTCAGCCAGAATCTACCGAACCTGCTGCGCCGCTATGGCTCAGAGGACGAGGAAGAACCAAACTTCAATCAGTAAGCATTCCCTGTAGGTGTCGTGTAGGGCTTCCGCATCTATGGGCGTTTTCCGCAATGAAAACGCCACTACACGTTTCTTCCGGGATACCCGGTAACAGGGAAAATGCTCCAAAGTCCAGGTGGTGGACATACTGAAAAGGGACGGCATCGCGCCGTCCCTTTTCTTTCTCCCAAGCCACGGATGATGGTTTCTTTGTTGCCTCGAAAACAATAAAAAAGATTGGCAGTCAGGACGTATGGATGAGAGTATGTCGCAAGCCTTCCCCTGGTCTGTCTTACGTTACTACCGTGTCTGTCGCACCTCCGTTGTGGAGACGATTGCGGGAAGAGCGTCTTTCACGGCAGAGAGTGGGAGGAAGAGGCCAGGATGGACATGCGGACGCTGCTGCTGGAGCGGGTTTGCCTGCTGAGCTTCTGCACGTTACTGGTCCTGGTGAACCTGCGTCAGCAC
>NZ_JBFRCY010000015.1:0-14603 GCF_052113305.1 Terriglobus sp. YAF25 | reverse complement strand
TCTGCGGGCAGGCCGAAGGTTTCGATGGGGACGAAGGTGACACCCAGTGGCTCCAGCCGTGCCCGCAGCATTCGCATCAGTGTGGCGTTCTTCGCTCCACCGCCGGCGGGGATGAAGTCCGTTCCCGCAGCAAGAGGAGCATTCATGCCGAGATGCGGCCACACAAATGTCCTGTAGGCATGGGCGATGCTTTCGGCGGTAAGCGCAGTTGCCGTGGCGATGATGTCTTCGCCGCGGGCCTTGCCGCTGAGCTTCAGCAGCTTGTCGACGAAGGAGGCGCCATACTGCTCGCGTCCGGTGGACTTCGGAGGAGCTGCGGCGAAGTAAGGATCGCGCATCAGCGTGTCCAGTACCGGTTGCAGGACAACGCCGCGCTTCGCAGTGGCTCCATTGCGGTCATAAGGCTTCTGGAAGAGACGCTGCATCAGTGCATCGACGACCATGTTTGCCGGGCCGGTGTCGAAGGCGAGCAGCCTGTCTGCGCCGGTGTTGGCTGGAATGGCGGAGAGATTGGCGATGCCGCCGAGGTTCTGCAGCACGCGATTGCGTTTGGCGTGCGCGAAGACGGCGTAGTCCAGCATCGGCACCAGAGGTGCGGCATGCCCGCCGGCGGCCATATCAGCGGGACGGAAGTCGCTGATGACCGGAATGCGAAGGCGTTCAGCAATGCAGCTTGCTTCGCCGAGCTGCCAGGTGCACTTCAGCGGTCTACCCAGATAGGGTGATGCCGCGCCCTGGTGGTAGATCGTCTGTCCGTGAACGCCAACCAGCGATGCTCTGCGTTTTGATGTTGCGAGAGTCTGTGCAATRCAGTCGGCGTAGACCTCGCCCAGCCGCCAGTGCAGCCGCGCCATCTCTGCCGCAGAGATCGATTGGGCATCCATCGCCGCCAGTACTGCATTGCGCAGTGCCTTGGGATACGGGAAGGCACGGTGTTCCAGCAGCTTTAGTTTCGGTGCGTGCTTGCCGGGAGCGATGCGAACGACAGCAACATCAACACCGTCGGCGGAGGTGCCGGACATCACGCCGGCGACAGTCATTGCCGCAGGTTCGCGTACGGGCTGTTGCTTGCTCATGCCTGTCCCTCCAGCTCGCGCTTCAGCTCGTCCAGTAGTTGAAGGGCCTGCATCGGCGTAAGTGAGTTGATATCGGTTTCCTGCAGGCGATCGACAATCTTCTGCGAGAGCGGCGTGAAGATGGTCATCTGCAGGGCGGGCTGGGGAGGAGCCGGAATCGCTCCGCGTACCGAGGCGTTCTCCGCCTTCTCATGCAAGCGCAGCACGTCGCGCGCGCGATCGATGACTGTCTGGGGCAGCCCGGCGAGCCGGGCGACGTCGATACCGTAGCTTTTGTTTGCAGGGCCGCGTTCCACGGCGTGCAGAAAGACGATACCGGTAGAGGTCTCCTTGCAGGCGACCCGCAGATTCTCGAGCTTCGATAGCTGATCGCTCAGCAAGGTGAGCTCGTGGTAGTGCGTGGCGAAGAGCGTGCGTGCACCGATGCGGTTGTGCAGATGCTCGACGGTTGCCCAGGCGAGCGAAAGGCCATCGTAGGTTGCCGTGCCGCGTCCCATCTCGTCGAGCAGGACGAGCGAACGTTCGGTTGCGGTGTTCAGGATGGCGGCGGTCTCGGTCATCTCCACCATAAAGGTGGAGCGACCGCGCGAGACGTTGTCACTGGCGCCGATGCGGGTGTAGACGCGATCGACCAGGGAGAGCCGCATACGCTCTGCGGGAACGAAGCAACCCATCTGCGCCATGATGACCAGCAGTGCGGCCTGCCGCAGATAGGTAGACTTACCGCCCATGTTGGGGCCCGTGATCAGTAGCAGCGAAGGACCTTCCACGCCGTCCAGATGCAGGGAGTTGGGATGGAAACGCCCGCTGGCTGCAAGCTCCAACCGGCGCTCGACCACAGGATGGCGCCCGTTCACGGCCTCGTAAATGCAGCCCTCGGGTTCGATCTGCGGACGGATGTAGTTGCGCAGAGCGGCAAGGTGCGCGAAGCCGGCCATCAGGTCCATCTCCGCGACGCGGCGGGCGGTTTCTTTCAGACGATGGGCGGCGGCAAGCACGGTGGTGCGCAGCTCCGCGAAGATGCGTTTCTCGATCTCGACCGAACGCTCATGCGCGGTAAGGATCTTGGTCTCGTACTCCTTCAGCTCCGGCGTGGTGAAGCGCTCGGCATTGACCAGCGTCTGCTTGCGTTCGTAGTCAGCAGGAACGGAACCCAGGTTGGACTTCGTGATCTCGATGTAATAGCCGAAGACGGAGTTATACCGAACCTTCAGTGAAGAGATGCCGGTGCGTTCGCGCTCGCGTTCTTCGATGGCTGCAATCGACTGACGGCCGGACTGCGAGAGTGTACGCAGCTCATCAAGTTCGGCATCGCGGCCAGGCTGGATGAAGTTGCCATCGGCGAGCGTGACCGGCGGCTCCTCGGCGATGGTGTTGATGATGGTTGCATAGGCATCGGTGAGGGCATCGAAGCCTGAGGTCAGCACTTGCCAGCCTTCGGCCTTGAATGCCGCAGCTTCTGCCAGTACGGTCGGCAAGGCGCCAAGGGTGCGGCCCAGCGCCAGCACATCGCGTGGACCGGCGGAGTCCATGGAGACACGCGCCAGCAGGCGTTCCAGATCGAGGACGTTATCCAGGGCGCGGCGCAGTTGTTCGCGCAGTCGCAGCGAGCCGACCGCTTCATCAACGGCATCGAGACGGCGGTTGATGCAGGCCGCATCCGCCATGGGGCGCAGCAGTGCAGAACGCAGCAGGCGTTTGCCCATCGGTGTACAACACGTATCCAGTGCGTGGAAGAGCGTGCTCTCTACGCCTTCCTGCGTCCACAATGGCTCGACAAGCTCGAGGTTGCGCACAGAGACGGCATCGAGTTCAAGAGAGCTGCCGCGCTGGTAGTACTTTAGGCCATCGAGATGCTGCAGCTCGCCCTGCTTGGTGCTGCGCACGTAATGCACCAGCGCGCCGGCGGCAACTGCTGCGGCTGTATGACCGGCGAGACCGAAGCCGTCGAGCGAGTGCGTATGGAAGTGGCCTTGCAGCAAAGGAAGGGCATAGTCGGCGGTGAAGACCCAGTCTTCGACTGGAGTGCGGGTGCGCACGTCGAGTCCGGGAAGCTCGACCTCGTCGTCTGACAGCAGTCCAGCTTTGCCGGGATGAAAGCCTTCTGGGAGGACAAGCTCTACGGGCCGCAGACGGCCAAGCTCATCGAGAGCAAGAGAGAAGGCATCGGCTCCGCGGAACTCGGTGGAGCGGAAGTCGCCGGTGGAGAGATCGAGCACGGCGACTCCGAAGGCATCTTTGCCGACGGGCGCGAGGCTGGCGAGAAAGTTGTTCTCGTCGGAGCCGAGCGATGGATCGATGGCTGTGCCTGGAGTGAGCACACGGACGACCTCGCGGCGAACGATGGTCTTCACCGTCTTCGGGTCTTCCATCTGCTCGCACATCGCGATGCGGTAGCCCTTGCGCAGCAGGCGCTGGATGTAGGTTTCGGCGGCGTGGTAGGGAACGCCGCACATCGGGACGGACTTCTGCTTATCGCGGGCGGTCAATGTGAGCTGCAGCTCGCGCGAGACCTTGACGGCATCGTCGTAGAACAGCTCATAAAAGTCGCCCATGCGGAAGAAGATCAGGCAGTCCGGGTGGGCCTGTTGCGCCGCGGTGTACTGGCGCATAAACGGCGTCATGGCTGGCTGTGAAATCTCTGACACGGGACTTCAGAATACTTGTCCGGCCCTGTGTATTTCAGGGGCCGGAATCAGAGGCTCTCCGCCGGAGCCGGATGCGCGGCAAACTCACCGTTTACCAATGCCGCCGAGCGGCTGCGCCAGTAGAAGAACAAGGCTGAGGCGATGACGATCAGAGCTGCTGTCAGACCGATCCAGATGCCCTCGACACCCCATCCCTTCCAGAAGCAGAGGGCCATGCCGAGAGGAAGGCCAAAAGCCCAGTAGCCGAAGAGGTTGCTCAGCATTGGGACGCGCGTCAGGCCAAGCCCGCGCAGCGCTCCTGTGCCGATGGTCTGGACGGCATCGAAGACGGCGAAGGCCGCCGCCAGCCACAACAGTCGTGCACCTTCCGTCAGCACCGCGATATCAGTCGTATAGAGCGCGATCAACGGTCTGGGAAGTGCGATGAAGAGCACAGCCACGACGGCCATGAAGCTCACGCCGAGAATCATGGCCAGCCATCCGTCGCTGCGGGCGCGTTCGGGGTCTCCGGCTCCTACCGCGTGGCCAACGGCGACCGAGGCAGCGGCAGAGATGCCGAGAGGCACCATATACGCCAGCGCTGCATAGTTCAGCGCGATCTGGTGTGCGGCCAGGGCAATGGGAGAGACCTTTCCGGCAAGCACCGTGGAGAAGCCGAAGGCTCCGATCTCCAGGATGATCTGCAGCGCCGCAGGCAGGCCGATCCGGGCGAGATGCTGAATCTGCTGCCAGTGCGGGCCGGCCCATCGGGCAAAGAGTGGATGTCCGCGGCGGCGCTCATATCTCCAGGCGAAGCCCAGAAGCATCACGGCCATCATCACGCGCGAGAACACGGTGGAGAGGGCCGAACCGCGAACGCCCATCGCGGGCATGCCGAAGTGTCCATAGATCAGCACCCAGTTGCCGGCCCAGTTCACGATGTTGGCGGCGACGAAGGTGATGGTCACCAGGCGGCTCTGGCCCACGGCCTGCAGATATCTCCGTGACGCCGCATAGAGCAGCAGCGGCAGGGTTCCCCAGACCAGGGTACTGACGTAGTGCGAGGTCGGTTCTACCAGGGCAGATGCGACGCCGAAGTGGCCTACCATCTGGCCGAGCGACCAGACCAGCAGCATAAGAGGAGGGGTAGCGAGCAGGGCAACATAAACGCCCTGCGCCAGCCAGCGATGGCAGGCATCGTAGTCCTTGCGGCCATAGGCCTGCGAGACCATGGTGTCCAGACCGAGGATCAGGCCGATTCCGAAGAGGGAAGGCGCGTAATAGAGCGCATTGCCCAGGGCAACAGCTCCGATGCCGACCGGGCCGAGGCGGCCCACCATGATGACGTCGACGATGCCCTGCAGCATCCAGCCCAGCTCCGCCAGAACGACGGGGGTCGCCAGCCTCACCATTGACCACAGGTCCTGTTTCCAACTACGCATCCGGCGATTTTATCGGCTTTGCGCGGGTCACATCATCGTCCATGTGAATGTGCGGCTAAATCGGAGATCTGACGCGAATTTCGGTGGCTAAGCTGGTGAAAGTAAAAGCTGATGGCCGCGACCTTATATACTGGAAGTTCGCCATGTCTTTGCTCTGGCTCAGGGTCGCGGTTCTGCTGTATGGGGTTGCCAGCCTCGCGGTTTTGCCGGCGGCGCTGTATGAGCGCCCACGCTGGCGCCACATCGCCCTGCCTGCCGCCATCATGGGCGTTGTGTTTCAATTCGTTGCGCTGTCCGAGACGATGAATGCTGCTCACCATCGTGTGCCGGTTGAGGCGCGCGAGGTGCAGGCGCTGATGGCCATGTTGATTGCCGGAGCGTTTCTGCTGGTGTACTGGCGCTATCGCACGTTGCAGCTTGGCGTTTTCGCGCTGCCCATCGCGTTTACGCTGGCGCTGGTGGCTGCGTTTGTGCCCGGGCAGCACTTTGCAGACTCTGCCCTGGTGCGCAGCGGCTGGATCTGGCTGCACGTGTCTCTGCTCCTCGCGGCCTATGCGGCGATGATGGTCTCTTTGCTGGCAAGTGTGTTGTATCTCGTCCAGGAGCGCCGTCTGAAGACCAAAGGTCTTGGCTCTCTGGCCGGATGGTTGCCGCCGCTCGAGACCATGGACCAGATCGCGCTGAAGTCGCTGCTCTTCGGTCTGCCGTGTATGACCGGTGGTTTGCTGATTGGTTCCGTGGTCGCGCAGGAGACGGTTGGCCCGGCTTATTTCGCCGATCCGAAGGTCCTGCTCAGCTTCGGCATGTGGGTCGCGTACATCCTGATGATCCACATCCGGCGCATCTCCGGACTGCGCGGCAGGCGAGCTGTATACCTTTCAAGCTTTGTCTTCCTGGTGATGATCGCCGCCTGGGCGGCAAACCAGTTCTCGAACGTGCACAGGTTCACTTCATGAAGATTGCGCTGCTGGGAGTGAACCACAATACGGCTCCGATCGAGGTACGCGAGCGCCTGGCGATCCCGTCCGACCGCCTGGCAGACGCGACGCGGTCGCTGCTGCATCAGCCGGGTGTGCGCGAGAGCATGATTCTTTCGACATGTAATCGCGTGGAACTGGTGACATGTCACGAGGACAACACCGACCTGCGCCGTTTTCTCGCTGAGTACTTCGCCATCTCCAAACAGGAGATCGAACCGCATCTCTACGAATATTCGGAGCGCGAGGCGGTACGCCACCTCTTCCGTGTTGCTTCTTCGCTGGATTCCATGGTGGTCGGCGAGCCGCAGATCCTTGGCCAGGTGAAGGAGAGTTACACCGTTGCCCGCGAGGTCGGTGCAGTGCAGTCGACGCTGGAGCCGCTATTGCAGCGCGCCTTCACGGTGGCTCGCAAGGTGCGTCGCGAGACCCAGATCGGCTCGACCTCGGTATCGATCGCTTCCGTCGCCGTAGATCTGGCGCAGAAGATCTTCGGTTCGCTGAAGGGCAAGACGATCCTGCTGGTGGGCGCCGGCAAGATGTCAGAGTTGGCGGCCAGGCACCTGATCGCGCAGGGCGCGGGAACGCTGTACGTTGCCAACCGCACCCGCTCGCGTGCCCAAAGAATCGCAGAAGAGTTTCAGGGCTCGGTGATGGACTTCGATGCTCTCGCGGTACAGGCACACCTGGCGGACATCGTCGTGACCTCGACCGGATCGCAGGAGGCCGTCTTCACCGTAAAGATGGGCCGCGATCTGCTTTCGCGCCGCAAGGGCCGTCCGATGTTCTTCATCGACATTGCGGTGCCTCGCGATGTAGAGCCGGCGATGAACCAGATCGACGGAGCGTTTGTTTATGACATCGACGACCTGCAACAGGTCGCCGCCGCCAACCTGGCCGAGCGCAGCAAGGAAGCGCAGGCGGCCGAGCGCATCGTCGCCCGCGAGGTGGATCGTTACGAACAGCGGTTGCAGACCCTGGACGCGGTGCCGACTATCCGCGCCATGCAGGTAACTGCTGAAGCCATGCGCGAGGCGGAGTTGCGCCGAGCGCAGTCCAGGCTGACCGGGCTGACCGCAGAACAACAGCAGGCGGTGGAGGCATTGACCCGCGGCCTGGTGAACAAGTTTCTCCATGGACCGATGGCCGGAGTGCGCGAAGCGGCACGCGATGGCGATGCCGAGACTCTGGATGCGCTGCGCCGCGCCTTCGCTCCCCAACAGGAAGGAGAGTCTAAGTGAACCTTCGTATCGGCTCCCGTGGATCCGCACTGGCGCTCTGGCAGGCTGAACATGTCGCCTGCCTGCTACGCGCTCACGGCCACGAGGTCTCCATTGAGATCATCAAGACCACCGGCGACCGGATGCAGGAACCCGGGTTTGTTGCACCTGTGGGCGTGGACGGCAAGGGAATCTTTACTAAGGAGATCGAAGAGGCGCTTGCCGCCGGCAAGGTCGATCTGGCCGTGCACTCTCTCAAGGACCTGCCGACCGAGTTGAACCCGGCCTTCGAGCTGGGAGCGATTCCGGAACGAGCGGACTCGCGCGATGCACTCATCTGCCCGGAGTGGCTGCTAATGCATACGCTGCCGATCGGCGCTCGTATCGGCACCACCAGCCCGCGCCGCCGGGCGCAGTTGCTGGCGCATCGGCCGGACTTCCAGTTTGTTCCGATCCGCGGCAATATCGATACCCGCCTGCGCAAGCTGCGGGAAGGGCAGTGTGATGCACTGGTCCTGGCTGCCGCCGGGCTCGACCGCCTGGGCCCGGAGAAGCTGAACATGCCTCCGGACTGGGTTCGCCAGCGCTTCGACCCGGAGGATATCTGTCCTTCTCCGGGACAGGGGGCTTTGGCGATCGAAATCCGCTCGGGTGACGCTGCGGTTCGCGGCGCTGTGCGCCTGCTGCACTGCGAGACGACCGCGTGGTGTGTGGATGCCGAGCGTGCGGTGTTGRCGGCGCTGGGCGGAGGCTGCAGCGTGCCCATCGGAGCGCACTGCGCCGGAGAAGGAAAGTTCCGCCGCATGCTGGCCTGCGTTGTCGCCGAGGATGGCGATCGGATGGTGCAGATCTCGCGTACTCCCGAAGAGGAAGACACGCCGCAGAGCTTCGGTGAGTTTGTCGCCGGAGAGCTGGAGCGGCGCGGGGCCAACGAACTTCTTCATCCAACGGTTTAACTTTATGTCTGTTTCGTGATGATTCATCGAGTCCTCGTCATCCGCGCTTTGCATCAGAGTTCTGAGCTGGCTGATGCACTTCAAGAAGCCGGTCTCGAGCCGGTGATCGTACCTGTACTCGAGATTGCGCCGCCGGAGAGCTTTGCCAGGCTGGACGATGCGATTGCCCGGCTCTCAACCTTCGATTGGCTGCTGTTTACCAGCGCCAATGCGGTTGAGGTCTTTCGTCAGCGCCTCCATGGAGACCTGCCGAAGGGGTTGCGCCTGGCGGTGATTGGAAGTATTACGGCACGGGCAGCGCAGCGAGCTGGCTTCGGCATCATGCTGCAACCGGAGAAGGCGACCGGCGAAAGTCTGGCCGAGGCCCTTCTGCCTCATGCCGCCGGAGCTCGGATGTTGCTGGTGCGTGCCGCGGTTGCACGTGATGTTCTGCCTGCAACGCTTGAGGATGCGGGCGCGACGGTGGAGATTGCCGAGGCCTATCGAACCGTGATTCCTGCTGCGGCTCCTGGCCTGTTGCAGGAGCTCTTTGCTGGCCCAGCTCAGCCCGCGGCCATTGCCTTTACCTCGTCTTCGTCGGTGCATCATCTGTTGCAGGTGTTGGAAGCGAGTGGCTTACGGCTGCCTGAGTCGACCATCCTGGCGACCATCGGGCCAATTACCTCTGCCACGCTGCGTGACGCCGGCTACCTGCCGACTGTCGAAGCGAAGGAGGCCAATGTGATCTCGCTCGCGAAGGCGATTGCGTCTGCCCTGGAGCAACCGGTATGAACTGGCTGGTATGGGCGCTGCTCTCGGCGGTCTTCGCGGCGGCCACGGCCATCCTTGCCAAGATCGGTGTGGCGAACATCGACTCCAACCTGGCGACGGCGGTACGTACCAGCGTGATCTTCGTCTTCGCCTGGTCTATTGCTCTGACTTTGGGGAAGCACGGCGAGCTGCGCCATATCAATACCCGGTCGTGGACATTTCTCGTGCTCTCGGGCCTGGCAACGGGGCTCTCCTGGCTGTGCTACTTCCGTGCGCTGCAGCTTGGACAGGCATCTCGTGTGGCCCCGATCGACAAGCTGAGTGTGGCATTGGTGATCGTCTTTGCGTGGATGTTTCTGGGAGAGGCGCTGACACCGTTGAAGATATTGGGTGGCTTGCTGATTACCGCAGGTGCAATTGTTCTGGCCTTCGCCTGAGCAATATTTTCTTCAAGCGTGTAATTCACTATGCTATGTATATATATGAAAATAAACTAAATATGCTTGGTTATTTTCAACTATTCTCCTTGCCCGGGTGCCCCACCCTCGCGGAGCTAGGGTGGGCAGAGTAAGCCACTAAACCCAAGCGCCTTGAAGCAAGAGTTGTGGGTGTCCGTCCGGAATTTTGGGTAGTCCCGCCCACCCTAACTCCGTGAGGGTGGGGCACCCGGTTGGGACGATTCGGAAAGTTCGTTTTAGTGGGAGCTCCAGGTCTTGTCGCTGGAGTTGCAGAGCTTTTCCAGGGTGCAATCGGCGCAGCGGGGTTTGCGGGCGATGCAGACCTGGCGGCCGTGGTAGATGATCCGGTGCGAGTAGTTGATCCACTCGTCCTTCGGAAGGATCTTGATCAGGTCCCGTTCCACCTTCACTGCGTCCGTATGCTCGGTCAACTCGAGCCGGCGTGAGATGCGCACCACGTGAGTGTCCACCACTACGCCGACGGCGATACCGAACCATGAGCCAAGAACGACGTTGGCGGTCTTGCGAGCGACGCCGGGGAGCGTGATCAGCTCCTCCAGGGTCTGCGGGACCTTGTTCCCGAACTTTTCAACGACGGCCTTTGCGGCTCCCTGGATGTTTTTCGCTTTGGCGCGGAAGAAGCCGGTGGTACGGATGATCTCTTCAATGGCGGGCAGAGGCGCCTCGGCCAGAGCCTTGGGTGTGGGGAAGGTGCGGAAGAGCTCCGGCGTGACTATGTTGACGCGGACGTCGGTGCACTGGGCGGAGAGGGCTGTGGCGACCACCAGCTCCCAGGCGGAGTTGTGGTGCAGCGCGCAGACGGCATTGGGATACGCCTTGCGCAGGCCGTCCAGAATGGCGGTGATGCGTTCCGGCGCCAGCGGGTTATAGGTGCTCTTTTTGGGAGTGCCCTTTTTAGCAGCGGTCTTCGTGGGGGCGGAGGTTTTTCTGGCAGGAGCAGGGGCTGGCTTGGCGGACTTGGTGGCCATGGTCGTTTCCGAATCATAGCGCGGCAGGTTTTGTACCCGTTTTCCACCGCGAGAGGCGAAAATGTTTTCGCTTTTTCTTTGCTTCTATCGTCGCTTTGCTGCTAGACTCTGATTTCCTGCAGCAGGCAAGAGGGATGCGGGACCGATTGAGGAGACACGCAACGTGGCGGATGACCGTTTAAGGGCAGTAGAGCTGGCAATGGCCGGCATTGAGAAACAGTTTGGCAAGGGATCGATCATGCGCCTGGGCGCGCGTGAGGCCATCGTTCCGATCTCGGTGATTTCGACCGGGTCCATCTCCTTCGATGCGGCCCTCGGTGTGGGTGGTGTGCCCCGCGGCCGCGTGATTGAGATCTACGGTCCTGAATCTTCGGGTAAGACGACCATCACGCTGCAGATCATCGCGGAGGCGCAGAAGGCCGGCGGCCTGGCGGCGTTTGTGGACGCCGAACATGCCCTGGATCCGATCTATGCCCGCAAGCTTGGCGTCGACGTCGACAACCTTCTGGTCAGCCAGCCGGATTATGGCGAACAGGCACTGGAGATCACGGAAGCCCTGGTTCGTACCGGCGCCATTGATGTGCTGGTTGTCGACTCGGTGGCGGCGCTGGTGCCCAAGGCCGAACTCGATGGTGAGATGGGCGACTCGCACGTTGGTCTGCAGGCACGCCTGATGTCGCAGGCGCTGCGTAAGCTGACCGGAACGGTGGCCAAGTCCCGCACCTCCCTGATCTTCATCAACCAGMTYCGCGWGAAGATCGGCGTCATGTTCGGTAATCCCGAGACCACCACCGGTGGACGTGCGCTGAAGTTCTACTCTTCGGTTCGTATCGATATCCGCCGTATCGGCGCGGTGAAGGAAGGCGAGGTTGTCACCGGATCGCGCACCAAGGCCAAGGTGGTGAAGAACAAGGTTGCGGCTCCGTTCCGCGAGGCTGAGTTCGACATCCTGTACGGCGAAGGTATCTCCCGCGAGGGCGATGTGCTGGATCTGGCTGTGGTCAACAACATCGTGGAGAAGAGCGGCGCATGGTATAGCTACTCGGGCGAGCGCATCGGTCAGGGCCGTGAGAACGTGCGCGGATTCCTGAAGGAGAACAAGGACACCTTCGAACGAATCAACAGCGAATTGCGCGCGAAACTGAAGATCGGCGCTGCTCCGGCGGATGTGCCGGCCGTGCCGGAGAACGGTCAGGCGGCAGCCCAGGAAGTCGTCCGCGGACGCAAGTAATCGAGCGTGTGTGCAACAACGCCGCCCTTCGGGCGGCTTTGTTGCGTTTATAGCCTTGAGTAGCAATACATCGGGTGCCCCATGTCCCTCGGGGACATGGGACGTTCGAGCGGAGCTCGAATGGTATTGTTACGACCGCTAGGACGGGTATCTGTGGCTTCCTTGCCCACCCTAACGTTGTGAGGGTGGGGCACCCGGTTACTGAAATGGAGGCGCGAGCAGCCAACCTTATCTGGACTGCGGGTGATGCAGGATCTGTTCCGCGATCTGCTGGATTCGCTCTGTGCTGAGTCCCACCGTCTGTTCCTGTGCCAGAGGATGCGTCTGCTCGAGGACCGTCAGATGGGGGCGTCTTCCTACCGGTTGTGTTGCCACCAGTACTTCAAGACCGAGCGTACGGGGATAGTGATGCAGATCATTGGCAAGGTAGCCGGGGAAGGGGGCCCCGTTCTCTCGGCCGGCTGTCTTCCAGAGTTCATGGGCACGGAAGAAGTTCTTCGGGCTTACCTCTACCCAGCAGCCGTAGGCAAAGTAGGGAGCTTCGATCCGGATCTCCGGAGCTGCGCCTGAGCGTGGGTCCAGAAGCTCCGGTGCGGGTTGGTTCTGCTGATCCAGGATGGGCAGAACGATGCGTCCGCGAAGGAAGAACTGTCGTTCGTCGAGGATGCATTGCTCGGCCGAGATCTGGGCGCGGCTGGCTCGTTCCTCGTCCGGAATGGCGATGTAGGCATCAGGAGCCTGAATGCTGTAGCTGGTTGGAGCTGGAGGATGAATCTGCCCGCAGACCGAGCAAAGGAAGCCGTTCACCATACCTCTCCAGCATAAGCGTGTATGCTGCATTTGCGATGAAGCCCGTACGAGCCATCTATCCCGGAACCTTCGATCCGTTGACCAACGGCCACCTTGACCTGATCGCACGGGGCTCCAAGATTGTGGACCACCTGGTGGTGGCAATTCTGCGTAATGTGAACAAGGGGACGCCACTCTTCACGGTGGAAGAGCGGCTGGAGATGATCCGCGAAGCTGCGGAGGCCTTCCCGAATGTTTCCGTCCAGACATTTGACGGCCTGCTGGTGGACTTTGCCCGCCAGCAGGAAGCCGTGGCGGTGCTGCGTGGTATCCGGGCGATCAGCGACTACGAGTACGAGTTCCAAATGGCCATGATGAACCGGAAGCTTGACCCCGAGCTTGAGACCATCTTTATGCTGCCCCATGAAAAGTACACCTATGTGAGCTCGCGGCTCATTAAGGGCGTGTTTGAGCTGGGCGGGGACGTCAGCGGCCTGGTGCCGGCGCTGGTCATGGATCGTCTGCGGGCGAAAGTGTAGCGCAGCCAGGAGTCGGATGACGCTCTTTGGGGGTTTCGCTCCCACGGCTGAATCTGCGACACTGGTACTATGACCACCGCAACAGCAACGCAGAAGAAGGTTCTGACCGACCGCATCAACCGCATCGAAGTTTCAGCGACCATGGCGATTACCGCTGAGGCTCTGAAGATGAAGTCGCAGGGAATTGACCTGGCAGACTTCGGCGCAGGTGAGCCGCATTTCGCGACTCCGCGTCACATCAAAGATGCGGCGATCAAAGCGATCGAGGATAACCACACGCGTTATACCGCTGTTGCCGGTATCCCCGAGGTGCGCAAGGCGATCGTCGAGCGCCACAAGGCAGACTTTGGCACCGACTACTCCGTAGAGGAGTGCGTCTTCTCCGTTGGCGGCAAGCATGCGCTCTTCAACGCGATCCAGGTGCTGGTCGATCATGGCGATGAGGTTGTGCTGCCGGTACCGTACTGGGTCAGCTTCAAGGACATCATTCAGTACGCGGGCGGCATTCCCGTATACGTCGAGAGCAGCGAGGCGGAGAACTTCCGCATCACCGCAAAGATGATCGAAGCGGTCGTTACGCCGAAGACCAAGGTCATCATCCTGAACACGCCGTCGAATCCGTCGGGCGCGATCATCGCTCCGTCTGATCTGGAGTCGATCGTCCGCCTGGCGCATGCCAAGGGTATCTACGTTCTGCTGGATGAGTGCTACGCGTATCTCAACTTCACCGGCGCCTGCATCAGCGGCGGATCGTTCACCGACTGCAAGGAGCATGTCCTGGTGCTTGGTTCGTTGTCGAAGACCTATGCCATGACCGGCTGGCGCGCGGGTTATGCGCTTGGACCGAAGGCCCTGATCGCGGCGATGAGCAAGCTGCAGAGCCAGAGCACGTCGAACGTCTCTACGCCCGTGCAGTATGCCTCGATTGCAGCACTGACGGCGAGCCAGGAGTGCATTGCGGAGATGCGTGCGGACTACATCCGTCTGCGTGACCGTGTACTGGAAGGCTTCAAATCTATCCCGGGCCTCACCTGCACTGTGCCTGAGGGCGCGTTCTATGTGTATCCCAATATCAAGGCATTTCTTGGTAAGGGCGGACTCAACTCGGCGGCAGATGTTGCATCTAAGTTGTTAAGCGAAGCGCATGTGGTCACGGTACCTGGTGAGCCGTTCGGTACCACCGAGCATGTACGTCTCTCCTACGCTGTGTCAGAGGACGTCATTGACAAGGGTGTCGCCCGCATGAAGGAATTCTTCGCGAAACTGTCGTAGCCATAGGCAACAACTCCAGCGGAGACTGATGGAACAGACATCCTCGAAAGCCCCCAATTTTGTGCCTGTCATTCTGGCAGGCGGCAGTGGTACGCGCTTTTGGCCTCGCAGCCGGAAGGCCACAGCAAAACAGATCCTGGCGCTTGATGGCGAACGGACGATGATTCAGCAGACTGTGGACCGCCTGGCGCTGACCACGGAACGCAAGAACATCTGGGTGATCACGAACTCGGTCCTCGCGGAGAAGATCGGCGCACAGTTGCCGGATGTACCGGTG
>NZ_JBFRCY010000014.1:0-14661 GCF_052113305.1 Terriglobus sp. YAF25 | reverse complement strand
CCAATGCGCTGCGAGTGGTCGAGCACAAGCACACGTCGGCCTCGTTTGCCGGCTTCGATCGCGGCCATCATGCCGGCGGCTCCGGCACCGACGACGATGGCATCCCACGCGGCTATTTGCGCCTCCGGTAGGGCATGTAGACCGGTTCCCAGACATGCTCGCGTAGAGCCTTTTCGAAGGCATCGCCTTTCACGGCTGCGAGGCCTTCCTGTTGAGCTTGCATACCGACAGCGCGGGCGATGGTGGTCGAGACCTCGCGGATGCGGCTCATCTCCGGCAGCAGGCATGCACTCTGATCGCTGCAGGAAGGAGTCACCGACGCCAGGGCTTTTGCGGAGGCCATGATCATGCCGTCGCTTACCTGCTTGGCGCGCGACATGATGATGCCAAGCGCGAGACCGGGGAAGATGTAGGAGTTGTTGGTCTGTGCGACGCGATAAGGAGCTCCGTTGTATTCCACTGTGCCCCACGGACTGCCGGTGCCAATGATGGCGCGTCCATCCGTCCAGTGCAGCAGGTCGAGCGGCGTGGCTTCAGCACGTGAGGTTGGGTTTGAGAGGGGGAAGATCGCAGGCCGTGCGACATGCCTCGCCATCTCACGCACGATGGTCTCGTTGAAGGCGCCGAACTGGCCAGAGACTCCGATTAATACCGTGGGCTTCGCGTTGCGGACGACATCTTCAAGGCTGATAAAGGCGGAATCGTTGAGTTGCCAGTTGGCGAGAGCGGAGCGCGATTGTGCGAAGGCCTTCTGGTCATCGCGCAGATGGGGTGTGTCTTCCAATACAAGGCCGCCGATATCGACAGGGAAGAAACGGCTGCGTGCTTCAGCTTGCGAAAGCCCCTGGTCCTGCATGGCCTTTGCTAGCAGTTGTGCGATGCCGGTGCCTGCGGAGCCGAAGCCGAAGATCGCGACACGCTGATCGCGTAGCGGAATGCCGGTGAGCGAGGAGCTGGCGAGAATGGTGGCCGTGGAGACGGCCGCGGTGCCCTGGATGTCGTCGTTGAAGCTGCAGACCTTCGTACGGTAGCGTTCAAGCAAGCGGCTGGCGTTGTTTCCGGCAAAATCCTCCCACTGCAGCAGAACATGAGGCCAACGGCGGCGTACGGCGCGAACGAACTCTTCGACGAACTCGTCGTACTCTTTCCCGCGAATACGGCGGTTCTTCCAGCCGATATAGAGCGGGTTGTCGAGGCGGTCCTGGTTGTCGGTGCCAACGTCGAGAAAGACAGGCAGACACCACATGGGATGGACGCCGGCGAGCGCGGTGTAAAGCGCCAGCTTGCCGATGGGGATGCCCATGCCGCCGGCGCCCTGGTCTCCCAGACCAAGGATGCGCTCACCATCGGAGACGACGATGCAGCGGATGTGGTCGTAGCGCGGGTGAGAGAGGATCTGCGCGATGCGGTGCTTGTTGGGATAGCTGAGATAGACGCCGCGCGGCGTGTGATAGTGCTCCGAGAAGCGCTGGCAGCCCTCGCCTACGGTGGGTGTGTAGACGATCGGGAGCATCTCCTCGATGTGGTGGGAGACCAAGGCATAGAAGATGGTCTCGCTGTGGTCCTGCAGGTCGCGCATGAAGACGTACTTTTCGAGATTGCTATTCAACGCCCGAAAGGCCTTGATCCGGCGCTCTACCTGCTGGTCGAGGGTTCCGATTTGAGGCGGCAGAAGGCCGTGAAGAAAGAACTCGTCGCGCTCGGCTTCGGTAAAAGCGGTGCCCTTGTTCAATGCCGGGCTGTTCAGCAGACCAAAGCCGGTGAGGGAGGTGTAGATCGTTTTGTCCTGCGCCATAGGTCCTGGGGTTGATTCTAGAGCGTTTCCCTGTTGCTGGGTATCCCGGGAGGGTGTGCCGTCGCGTTTTCATTGCGGAAACGCCCATGGATGCGGAAACCCTACATTACACCCACTGGGAAAATGCTCCATGCTCCTATGCGACGATTAAGGGGTGAAGCAACAGTCGTTTATCGCCATCTCCCGCCGCGCCGCCGATCGCATTCGCGAGGGCCACGTGTGGGTCTACAGCTCTGATGTGCAGTCTCTCCCTGAGGGCATCGCGCCCGGCGCGGTGGTCGCCGTGGCCGACAATCGCGGCATTCCGCTCGGGTCAGCCATCTACAGTGCAGCGTCGCAGATTGCGCTGCGCATGGTCTCTACTGACCCGGCATTGGACCGTGCCGGATACCTGGCGCTGGTGCGTGAGCGTGTGCGTGCATCGGTCTCGCGTCGTGAGGGCCGGGCTGCATGCCGGTTGATCTTCAGTGAGGCGGATGAGCTTCCCGGGATTGTGCTCGATCGTTACAACGATCTCGCGGTGCTGCAGTTATTGACACAGGGAACAGCGCAGGCGGACCTTCGCGATGCAGTCGTGGAAGTGCTGCGTGAGATCGAGAGTATTGGAACCATCGTCGAGCGGCCTGATCCGCGTGTGCGTGAGCTGGAGCAGCTCGCACCGGCTCCGGCCGAGGCGATCTTCAATCGCGGCGAGGCAAAGCTGGCGACCGTTTTTGATCTGAATGGATTGAAGTTTCATTACGACGCCAATGCGGGGCAGAAGACGGGAGCGTTTCTCGATCAACGCTTGAACTATGCCGCGGCAGCGAGCTACGCACACGGACGTGCGCTGGATGTCTGTACCTACCAGGGCGGCTTTGCGTTGCACCTGGCGCGGGTGTGTGATGAGGTCACGGCTGTGGACCAAAGCCGTGCGGCCCTGGAGGTTGCTGACCGCAATCTTGAGTTGAATGCGTCGCAGATACGGAAGCCTGTTGAATGGATCGAGGGCGACGCCTTTGCGCTGCTGCGCGAGTACGATGCCGCGAATGAACGTTTTGACACCATCGTGCTCGACCCACCGGCGTTTGCGAAGACACGGCGTGCGGCTGAGGGTGCGATGCGCGGTTACAAGGAGCTGAACCTGCGGGCTCTGCGCATGTTGAAGCCTGGTGGCGTGCTGGTGACGTGTTCATGCTCGCACCATGTGCACCTGGAGGATTTTGTGGCCACGGTCGCGGCGGCCTCTGCCGATGCAAAGCGGCGGGTGCGGCTGCTGGAGACTAGGGCGGCGGCTCCGGATCATCCGGAGGTGCTGACGCTGCCAGAGACGCGGTATTTGAAGTGCTTGATTACAAAAGTGGACTGAGAGCCACGCATTGGGTGCCCCATGTCCCTGGTCACCAACGAACTTGTTCGTTGGGGTGGTGTCCCTCGGGGACATGGGCATCGCGCTACGCGCGACCTGTCTTTCTGACTGAGTCACCAAGGATGTTGAGTGAGAAACAAATTTCTCCGCTTCTCATGGTCGATCCACTCCAACCAGCAAGCTGGCCGGCGTCCCCGATCACTACCAAAATGACAAACAAAAAGACGGTTCGCGCGTAGCGCGAATGCCCAGGTCCCTTAGGGACCCGGGGCGCCCGGCGTATGGGGAATTTCTGCACCCTTTTTCGTGCATATAATTTCGTACGAAGTTTTTCGTTGACACGTACGAACGGGTTCGTATAACGTTCTTCCCATGATGAAGAACAGGGAGACACCCAAACCGACCGAAGGCGAGCTTGAATTGCTGACGATTCTCTGGAATCGTGGTCAGGCCACGGTTCGCGAGATCTTCGAGGACGTGAATGCGCAGCGTCCGGTGGTCTACACTGGCGTGCTGAAGTTGATGCAGATCATGACCGAGAAGGGTCTGGTCACGCGCGATGAGAGCGAGCGCGCTCATGTGTATAGCGCAGCGATCAAACGTGAGGATGCGCAGCGCCGTTTTATGCGTGAGCTGAGTCAGCGCTTCTTCGCCGGAAGCGCGGCACAGCTCGCACTGCACGCACTGGAGATGGAACAGGCCAGTGAAGAAGAGCTGGACGAGATTCGCAAACTTCTAAAGCGCCGCAAAAAGTAAGTCAGAGCAACGGCGAGAGGGGCGACCGATGAGATTGATCGACAACGGAACCATGGTGGCGCTGGGCTGGACTCTGCTGCACTTCTGCTGGCAGGGAACGGCGATTGCGATGTTCTACAGCATTGCCGACCGCCTGACGCATAAGGCAGGAGCAAACACGCGTTATCTGATTGCACTTGTTGCTACGCTGCTGATGCCGCTGGCAGCCATCGCAACCTATGTCGATCAGTCACGGCTGGTGGTGCACATCTCGCACGACGGGCAGACGGTCGCCGCGTCCCAGCTGGGAGCGTTTCACGAGGCGATTGTGAAGGAGATTCCGGTCGCCGTGCCGGTTGTCCAGGAGAGCGAATTGTGGATCGCCTGGAACGCTGACCGCATTCTTCCCTGGATCGACGGCATCTGGATCGGTGGCGTATTGCTGCTCGCATTGCGTGCCGCAGGTGGATGGTGGCAGTTGGAGCTGGTGCGGCGGCGTGCCACTGGGCTGGTTCCGGCGGAGCTGGAGCTTATGTTCCAGCGCATCAACCGGCAGCTTCGCACGGGCCGCAACGTCGCCCTGCGCTTCTCCGACGAGGTACTGTCGCCACTGGCAATGGGAGTGTGGCGTACGGCCGTGATTCTGCCGGCAAGCATCCTGGCGCAGCTCGAGCCGGAGGAGCTTGAGTCGGTGCTGGCGCATGAGCTGGCACATATCCGCCGATGGGACTACGCGGCAAACCTGCTGCAGACAGCCATCGAGAGCCTGCTCTTCTTCCATCCGGCGGTTTGGTGGATCAGCCGCCGCGCGCGGGATCTGCGTGAGGTGTGCTGCGATGCCGTGGCGGCGCAGACCTGTGCCGATCCGGTGGTCTATGCCCAGGCTTTGCTACGCCTGGAAGAACAGCGTACGGAGCGGCTGCGGCTGGCTGTGGCGCTCAATAACGGACAGACGCCGCTGCTGGGCAGGGTGAAACAGATTCTGGGAGAGGGACGACAGATGGAGGCAGGAATGAAGAGTGGGGTACAGGCCGCAGTGGCCGGAGCCGTGGTGGTGGGACTGATGTTGGCGCCGAAGATGGCGCAGGGACTGAAGCAGCAGGCGAAGATCGTTCCGATCCCGGCGCCTCTGATGGCTGAGAACATTGCCGCTCCGCAGACCGCGCCTACGCCGGTAGCTACACCGAGGCCTGTGGCGGCGCCGGCACCAGCCGCCCAATCCAATCCCACACCCGCAGCGCAACCGAATCCTGCGCCCGACCCGATGGGCGACATTGCTCCGCAGGTCAACTCGGCAATCCAGGTCGCTGTTACTCCGGCTGTCAATGTCGCGGTTGCCGCGAATGTGGCCCCGGTCGTCTCCGCTGCACGCAGGGCGATGTTTCAGGATGCCGTCAAGGGCGGCGGYGCCGCCTACCTGCAGCAGATGAAGGACGCGGGATATCCGCTGGACCTGGATAAGGACCTCGACCAGATCATCTCGATGCGGTCGGTTGGCGTGACGCCGGAATACGCCAAGAAGATGGCGGAAGCCGGCTACGGCACGCCTTCGCTGCATGATCTGGTAAGCCTGAAGTCGGTTGGCGTTACCCCGGAGTATGCCAAGTTAGTGGCGGACTCGGGTTACGGCAAGCCCACGCTGCACGATCTGGTCGGCATGAAGTCGGTGGGTGTGACACCGGAGTATGCAAAGTCCATCTCGCAACTCGGGATCGGCACCCCGAACCTGCATGACCTGGTAGCACTGAAGTCGATGGGAGTCTCACCGGAGTATGTCGCCGAGTTGAAGAGCTCCGGCATCCCACCTGCGTCGCTACGCGATGTGATCTCTGAGAAGAGCCTGGGGATTACCGGCGACTATGCCAAGCAGATTGCCGGTATGGGCTATGGTTCGCCGACCGTGCATGATCTGGTCGCATTGAAGTCCATGGGCATTACTCCGGAATACGCGGCCGGCTTGAAGAACTCGGGAATCCCGGTGCAGAACCTGCATGATCTGGTTTCCATCAAGTCCGTTGGCGTGACTCCGGAGTATGCCAAGAGCATGGCGGCGGCTGGCTTTGCCGACCTGGATGCCCACCAGCTGGTCTCGCTCAAGGCCCAGGGCGTGACGCCGGAGTACACGCGCTGGGTGAAGCAGACCTTCCCCAACGCGGATATGAAGACGATTCGCGAGGCTGCCAACTTTCACATCGATGAGGCCTTTATCGCCAAGGCCAAGTCGCACGGCTTCAACAACACCTCGCTGGACAAGCTGGTGAAGCTGAAGATCAGCGGACTGCTCGAAGACTAAAGGAGATTTTCCCTGAGGGCGTAGTCAAGAGCTTCCACATCCATGGCGTTTTCCTTAATGAAAACGCCGCAGCACGCCCTTTCTGGGATGCCCAGTAACAGGGAAAACTCTCTAAGGAGACACCATGAAGACGCTTACACTCACGCTCCTCATCCTGGGGCTGGCGGCGGCGCACGCCCAAACACGGACCGGTGTGTGCATGCTTTCGCCTTCGGAGAAGCATCCGGATCAGGTCTCGTTTCTGATCAACCGCACAGACTGCGAGGGCGACGGCGGCTGTGGAACCTCGAACTCCAGCATGGGTTGGGAGCGCTGGGGCATTACGCGCGATCTCCTGACCCAGGAAGGTACGCCGGTGGATGCTCGTCTGCATGCAGACGCAGGAGAGATGCGGTGCAACGGTGTCGTGCATGATGGCATGCTCGCGGGCCGCTATACGTTTACCCCCAACACGGACTACGCGCGCCAGGTGCGTTCCCTTGGTCTGGAGGGAGAGATTCCCGACAAGCGCCTGGAAGGTTTTGCGATGCTGGACGTTTCCATTGCGTGGATCAAGCAGATCCAGGCGACCGGGGTCACGGATCTCACTGCAAACCACCTGATGGGTCTGCGGGCCTTGCATGTCGATCCTGAATACATCCGTGCGATCGCAGCCGAAGGATATCCGGAGTTACGCGCGAATAAACTGACGGAGATGAAGGCTGTTGGCGTCACGCCGGAGCGCATCCGCGAGATCAAGTCGATGGGGCTTAATCCCAACGACAGGGAATTGATCGAGATGTGCGTCTTTCATATCGATAAGCCATTTATCGAAAAGATGAAGGCGAGGGGGTTGAAAGACCTGACGGTTTCCAAGCTGGTGAAGATCAAGACCTTCAAGCTGGATGAGTAGGGTGGGAGCCGTGGCCTTCAGGCCACGGCTCCCACTGATTCGAGCTTCGCTCGAATAGTTTCACGTGCGTGGTGTCTGAACGCAAAAAATTGGGCCTCAGCTTTTGGCTGAAGCCCCTCAGGAAGGTTGGGTAGAGGAGCAGTCGTTCTCCTCTACCCTTAACCCGGCGAACGAGTTCACCGGGATGCCGGTCACCTTGGCGTAATCCCGCGAAATTTGATTTAGAAGACCAGCTCCATGTGCACGTTTGCGCGCGCATAGGGTGATGTCTTCACTCGATCCGGTGGAAGATGACGGAAGCCGACCGCTTCGTAGAGATGCACGGCGTTCTCGAGCTTCGCGTTGCTCTCGAGAAAGAGCTTCTTCGCCTTCAGGACATCCCGGGCATATCCAACGGTTGCGGTGAGCAGCCTGCGGCCCATGCCGCGTCCCTGCCAGCAGTCATCGATGGCCATCTTCGCCAACTCGAAGCTACGCGCTTCCTGCATGGGTACAAGAGCTACGCAGCCGAAGACTGCGCCATCCTCTTCCACGCATAGAATCTGTCCGCCTGGGTTCAGGATGTGCGTATGTGGATCGTCCAGCGTCTCGTAGTCGTGATCTTCCATCGTGAAGTGTTTGCTGATCCAGTTCTCGTTCAGAGAGCGGAAGGCAGCTTCGTCTCCAGGTTGGAAGGTACGGATGGTTACTCGCCCGCGTTCGACGGGGAGATCGGCCAGCAGCAAAGCGCCCTGCATGGGGTCACCTCCAGTACGTCTGAGTCTTTCGCCCCATGTGCGATATGTCCAATATCCTGTTTATCCACATTAGGATGTTAAAGATATGGATATCGAGCTGCGTCAKTTGCGCTACTTCGTCGCCGTSGCGGACGAGCTCCACTTCGGACGTGCTGCGCGCCGCCTGCATCTCGCCCAGCCTCCGCTCTCCCAGCAGATCCGTAAGCTTGAAGAGATCCTTGGTTGCCGGCTCTTTCTGCGGACATCCCGTGCGGTTCGCCTGACTGCCGCGGGCGAGGCTTTCCTGGAACGCGCGCGCCGCACGCTGAGCAATGTGCAGGATGACATGCAGGAGGCCCGCAGCATCGGCCGCGGCGAGCAGGGTTTACTGCGCGTGGGTTTTATCAGCTCTGCCATGCTGACGGTCGTGCCTCGTACCTTCGGCACGTATCGCCGCCGGTTTCCCAAGGTGCAACTTCAGCTCTTCGAGAGCTACACGGCGTCGGTGATGCGGTCTCTCATGAGCGGAGAGATCGATGTGGGCATTCTGCGTGATGGGGGCCCTGCGAACGGCCTGCATGTGGAACCGTTGCTCAACGAGCCCTATGTTGCCGTGCTTCCGAAGCAGCATCCGCTTGCCGCCAGCAACAGCATCTCGGCCGCTGCGTTGCGCGACGAGCCGTTTGTCTTTCATGCTCCGTCTGCGGGAACGCGGGCGTTTGAAAAGCCGATGTCCATCTTCGAAGAGCACGGCTTCCGGCCACAGATTGTGCAGGAGGCGCCGCAGTGGCTGACACTGCTGCGTCTGGTGGGTGCGGGGCTTGGGATAACGGTCGCGCCGGCGTGTGTCGAGAAGATTGCGCTGAACGATGTGGTATGTGTGCGCCTGCGGGGAGTCAAGGTGCGCAGCGATCTGGAGCTGGCGTACCGCGAAGGCGAACATCGAGCGATTGTTAAGGGGTTTGCGGAGATTCTGAGAAGCGGAGTCGGAAGAGTCAAAGAGTTAAGCCGTGGGTAGCTTCGGGCCCGGGTGCCCCATCCATCGCAACGCGATGGGTGGGATGTCCCTGATCTGGGATCCATAGGCTTCGATAAATGACAAACAAAAGCGGTTCGAGCTTCGCTCGAATCTCCCACTCACGCTCCGCGTGAATGGGGCACCCAGAGCACGGGTTTCGAATATATATCGCCTAGCCTACCTGGTCTCAAGTTCGGCGACGCGGGCTTCAAGGGCGGCGATGCGGGCTTCCAGCTCTTCCAGGCGGCTGGGTGAAGATGCTTTGCCAGGAGCAGCCACTTCACTGGTCTCAGGCATCCCACACAATAGATGTGCGTAACGGGCTTCCCTTGCTCCCGCCTGGCGGGGCAGCAGGACAACGAGAGGCGTCTCTCGTTCCACCATGCGGGTCAGCGTACTTTGCACCGCCGCCAGGTCATCGAAGGTGTACATGCGGTCGGCGCGTGTACGCAGTTCTCCCGGAGTCTGGGGTCCGCGCAGCAGCAGTAGACACAAAACAGCGGTCTCGTCACGGCGCAGGTTCAACACCGTGCGTACGCGGTGTTCAAACTTAAGCACGCGGCTGTCGTGCACAGTGGAGGTGTAACCGATGTCTTCCAGGTGGCGAAGTGAGGAACGCACCTCTTCTTCACTGAGCTCCATAACCGGTTCGCGCGATGACTTCTGGTTACATGCGGCGATCAATGCATTCAGAGACAGGGGATAGTACTCCGGGGTGTTGATCTCTTTCTCCATCAACCCACCGAGCACGCGCGCTTCCATGGCAGAGAGTTCCATATGCATCAGCATAGTCCGCTGTGACAAAAAGCCTGGGGAAGATACCTCGGAGCATGATATTTTTCCCTTTGGACGAGGAGTCGTGACGCGGCGGTCGTTGGTGAAAGCGGAGTGGTGGGTTCTCCGTCCGGCGCTGTGGTTCCTAGCGCTGGCCGGGATTTTTTATTCTGGAGCCAGAGCCGGCGCACAGACTGGTTCGGCTGCCGGATTGGATGGGGATAAGCTTCAGGCTATCTCCGAGATGAATTTTAATGTGATGACCATGAAGCAGGGTCTGCCCCATGACTCTGTCTATGGCTTCGCGCAGGACACCACGGGCTATGTCTGGATCGCCAGCTTCGGCGGGCTCTCCCGGTTCGACGGGGACCAGATCTATAACTACACGCACGATGCCCATGACCCGGGTTCTCTGCCGGATAACAATGTGCGGGTGCTGTTGCCGCGGGCTGACGGTGGCCTGTATGTCGGCACGGGAAGCGCCGGTCTTAGCATCTATCAGCCGGCGACGGACAGCTTTGTCACTCCGGTGAAGACCCCCTCAGTGCTGCGCAAGGCGCGTGTCTTCTGTATGGCTGATGATGGAGAAGGCGGTGTCTGGATTGGCACACAGAACGGATTCGCTCACTATCACGACAGTACGGGCGAGTTCGATCTCTACGGTGGACTTAGGGGCCAGCCAGTCACCGGCAGAATGCCATCCGGCGGCATCTTCGCGTTGCTGCAGGATAAGGATCGCAACCTCTGGGTGGGATCCGGCACAGGACTCTACATGTTGGGGAAAGGCGCCGGGGAATTTGAGTTCTTCGCCGGCGACGACAAGCTGGGACAGCGGCCTTCGGTCTGGTCGATCTTCCAAGACCATGTCGGAGGGATCTGGATAGGAACCGACACCACGGGGATCGGCGCTGTCGATCGAAAGTCCGGGACGGTGCATGGATATCCTGGGCTTGCCGGAGAGGGATCGTTGGTCGGGCCTCACACGGTGCGTGTCTTTCTGGAGATGCAGCCTGGCCTGCTGTGGTTTGCGACCTATGGCGGCGGGCTGTTCTCGCTTGATACGGCCACAGGGCAAACGCTGCATTGGGCTAAGGACCCGACCGCATCGGCGCCTCTGAGCAATGACTTCATTCGTGGCATGATTCGTGACCGCTCCGGGGTGGTGTGGCTGGGGACCGACAGCGGTCTTTCCTCCATCACCGTGAATGGGCGCGGCATCTTCAACATCCGCAGCTCGCCGTTGCGGCCAGACCGTCTCTATGGTTCGGAGGTGCGCAGCGTCGGCGCCGGGTATGGCCGTGTTTGGGTTGGCTTCGACCAGGGCGGGTTTGCAGAGATTGACCGGGATGGAAGCATTCATCGCATTAAGCCTGCGCCGGGCGTGAGCGGGGACCAGATCTCCCATCGTGAGGCGCTGGCGATCAAGGCAGTTGATGAGAAGACAGTAATCGCCGGAGGCATTGGCCTGTACCTGATCGATGTCGCGACGCGGACCTACCGCCCCATCGACGATGTCTTCCTTCGCAAGCAGATCGTGAATGCGGTGCTGGTGGATGGCGACGACCTGTGGGCGGGAAGCTATAACGGTCTGGCGCGCTACAACCGGCGCACCGGGCAACTGAAGGTCTTCGCTCACGATCAGAACAATGTCGCCAGCATCTCGGACGACTACGTCCGCGACATGTTGAAGGACTCTCACGGGCGGTTGTGGGTGACAACACGGCTGGGGCTGGATCTCTTCGACCCCGCGACCGAAAGCTTCCGTCACATACGCCATGACAAGAACGACTCGGCTTCGATTGCGACCGACAACATCCAGCCGATTGCGGAGGACGCGCAGGGCCGTCTCTGGATCGGTTCCATCGGCTCCGGCGTTCAGGTGATGGACGAGCTCAAGCCGGATGGGAAGGCGCGATTCCGTACGATCGACCACGACCATAACAACCTGCCGGACGACATCATCCTGGTCATCCGGCGCGGTCTCGATGGAACGATGTGGATCAATACGCCCCGCGGACTTGCCGCCGTGGATCCAAAGAGCTTTTCCGTACGGCGGTACGGGGCGCCGGATGGATTGCAGGCGACGGCGCAGAACCTGTTCAGCTCCGCCATGCTGGATGATGGAACCATTCTCTTTCCGGGGAACTCCTCCGTGGTCATCGTCCGGCCGCAAAAGCTCCACCCGTGGACCTTTGCTGCACCGCTGGTAGCGACCGAGGTGACGGTGCAGGGAGTCGCACAATCGCCGGTGCTGCTGGCCCGCCAGGCGGGAGCAGGGCAACTGAGCTTCCCGTCTCATCGCGGTTTTGAGGTGAACTTCGCGCTGCTGGATTACACCTCGCCCGACGACACGCTTTACTCCTATCAACTGGAAGGCTTCGACGATAGCTGGAGTGTGCCAAGCATCAGCCGCCGTTCCGYGACTTACACCAACCTTCCCGGCGGCCAGTATGTCTTCCATATCCGTGCCGTTAGCCGCAATGGCGCGGGACCATCGCAGGAGACCAGCTTTCCTATTCACATCCGCAATGGTGTGACAGAGACCTTGTGGTTTCAAATCCTGCTGATCCTGCTGACGATTGGTGTCGTGCTGTTGCTGGTCCGGGTCCGTCTTGCTTACATGGCGCGCCGCCAGCGGGAGCTGGAAGCCGTGATCGCCACGCGAACCAGTGAGCTGGAGTCGAGCCGTCAGGAGCTGATCCGTGTCAATGAGCGGCTGGCGCGGATTGCCCTGCATGATGAGCTGACCGGAACACTAAACCGCCGCGGCTTCTTTGAGCGTGCTTCATTGGAAGTCTCGCGCTCCCACCGATCAGGCCGCAGCTACAGCCTGTTGCTGGCTGATCTCGACAACTTCAAGCAGACCAACGACACCATGGGGCACAGCGCCGGCGATGCTACGTTGCGCGCCATTGCGACCATGTTTGCGTCTTCCATTCGTACCTCGGACATCCTGAGCCGTTATGGAGGCGAGGAGTTCATTCTTCTGCTGCCGGAGACGGAAGAAAGTCAGGCGCTCCAGATGGCAGAGCGCCTTCGCCAGATGGTGGAGTCAGCCCCGATCGAATACGCTGGGATCGTCTTTCACACGACGACCAGCATCGGCCTGGCGACCTCGATGGGAGAGGATGAGTCGCTGGAGGCTCTGATCTCGCGTGCGGATCAGGGGCTTTACCGGGCTAAGCGCTCCGGAAAGAACTGCGTCCAGACCTCCTCCGGACGGACAGCGTAGCTATTCGATACGGAAAGATCCCGGGATTACCCGCTCGCAACGCCAGGGTGGGCACGGATGCCACAAATCTCTTACAGGAAATTACATTAGGTTCGAGGGAATACGCCCCCATACTTCCGCTGAATCTATTTCGATATCGAAACATCCGATGTAGTAGAAAGGAGCAGGACACAGGAATGAGCGAGCAGAAAGCACTCTCGGCAACCCGCCTCTGGCTGGTGATGATGAAGGCCTACGACGCCGTCCGGACCTTTGCCGAAGATTCTATTGTCGGTACGGGCCTGGGGCTGAGTGACTTCATCGTGCTTGAGATGCTGCTGCACAAAGGTCCTCTCTCGATGACGCAGATTGCTGAAAAGGCAAGACTTGCGAACGCTTCGACAACGGCCGCGATTGACCGGCTGGAGCGCCGCAATCTGGTTCGCCGCGGGTTTCACGCGACGGATCGCCGGGTTCGGATTGTCGAGCTGACGGACGAAGGAGAGAAGCTCATCCGCTGCACTTTCTCGGCGCACAGCCGCGACCTGGAGGAGATGATGCGGCCGCTTTCGGCCGCTGACCGCCAGGCGTTGCATGACGGCCTGAAGAAGCTGGGACAGACCGCCGCCGTCGCCAATAACAAGGCAAAGTCCCAGCGGCAGGAAAGGGAAAAAGCATGATTACCGTACGCAAGAGCAAAGAGCGTGGCCACGCCAACCATGGCTGGCTGGATAGTTACCACACGTTTTCGTTCGCCAACTACTATGACGCCCACCACATGGGTTTCGGCCCGCTGCGGGTGATCAATGAGGATGTGGTCGCTCCCGGCCGTGGCTTCGGCTCGCACCCGCATCGCGATATGGAGATTCTGACCTACGTCATCTCTGGCAAGCTGGCCCACAAGGACAGCATGGGCCATACGGAAGAGCTTGGGCCGAATGAGATCCAGCGTATGTCCGCAGGGTCGGGTGTCGTACACAGCGAGTTCAATGGATCGAACGCAGAGCCGGTACACCTGTTCCAGGTCTGGATCGAGCCGCGTACACGCGGTGAGAAGCCCAGCTATGAGCAACTGGCCTTCGATCCGGCGGAGAAGAAGAACCGCTTTCGCGTGCTCGCCTCGTCGACGCCGGTGGCCGGCGCGGCGACCATCAACCAGGACGCCGCTGTGGCTGTGGCGGAGCTTGAGCCGGGCAAGGAGCTCGACTATGAGCTCGCGGAAGGACGTTCAGCATGGGTGCATGTGGTGAAGGGTGACGTACAGGTGAATGGAACGTCCCTTCAAGCAGGCGATGCCGCTGCTCTGCGGCAAGAATCAAAGATTCATTTGCAGTCGGGAAGCACAGGCAATAGCGAGGTGTTGGTCTTTGAACTCGTAGCCTGAGCCGGACACGGTCGCGCGGACCGTCGCAATCCGCGCGCTTCCTGCCACCATCAACATCAACCCGGGCGCCTGGGGCGCTCCCCAACCAGGATTTTGGAGACATAAATGAAAGTGACTCGTACGTTCGTTGCATCCCTTCTTGGAGGCCTGCTTCTGGTTGGATCGCAGGCATTTGCTCAGACTTCGACATGGAAGATTGACCCGAACCACTCGGAGGCCGGCTTCCAGGTGAAGCACCTCTCCGTGTCCAACGTGCGCGGCTCGCTCGGCGCCGTAAACGGCACCGTGACCTGGGATGAGAAGGATCCCAGCAAGTCGACCGTGACGGCAGTGGTTGAGACCAAGGGGCTGGATACCCGTGTTCAGAAGCGCAACGATCACCTGAAGTCAGCCGACTTCTTCGACGTGGAGAAGTACCCCACGCTGACCTTCAACTCGACCTCGGTGAAGCGTTCCGGCGATAGCCTCCTGGTGACCGGCGACCTTACGCTGAAC
>NZ_JBFRCY010000013.1:0-14674 GCF_052113305.1 Terriglobus sp. YAF25 | reverse complement strand
CCATCAGTCCCGACGGTGCACTCACCGCCTACACCATCGATAACCGTCCGTTCTCTGTCGTTGATAAAGCGGGCGCGGTTCATGGCGTCGATCATGAAAACAAGGTCGTCCGCACCATCACCCAGGCACGGGAAGATACCGAAATCTTTCCCTTGCTGAACAACTACGACATCAAGCGCGGCAACTTCACGTCCGACATCGGGCAAATCCTTAACAACCCGGACGCCTCGGCAAATCTCGTCCAGCAGATTCACACCTTTCTTGCCGCCAATCCGCGTTACCGTGGCATCTCGCTCGACTTCGAAGAGATTCCCAGCGACGCCCAGCCCGGCTTCCGGGCTCTGATAGCCGCCCTCTACGCGGACTTCCATCCACACAACCTGCGGCTCTATATCAATGTGCCGGTCGGTGACGACGACTTCGACATGGCCTATCTGGCCGCGCACTCAGACGGTCTGCTGCTGATGAATTATGACGAGCACCAGACCGAGAGCAAGCCCGGTCCCATCGCTTCGCAGGAATGGTTTGTGCAGAACCTGCAGGACATCCTGAAGAAGGTCCCGAAAGAAAAGCTCATCTGCGCCCTCGGTTCCTATGGCTATGACTGGTCTACGACCATGCCGGAGCCCGTGGACAAGAGGCGCCCGCACCGCAAGCCACCGGTGCCGAAAGTCGTAAACACGATCAATCTGGCAACGCAGGAAGCCTGGCAGGAGGCGGTCGACTCAGAGGCAGAGGTCGTCCTGGATCCAGACACGCTGAACCCGCACTTCGCCTATGACGATGTCGATGCAAAGATTCGCCACGAGGTCTGGTTCCTCGATGCCGTCACGGTAGTCAATGAGATGCGGGCCGCTCGTGAGCTCGGCCTGCAGACGTATGCTCTCTGGCGCCTGGGAACTGAAGACCCATCGATGTGGAAGATCTGGGACCAGCCCGGTCGTTCTAATCCAGTCAAAGAGCTGGCCGACGTCCCCCCGGGCAACGGTATCGATACCGAGGGAGACGGCGATGTCCTCAAGGTCACCCGCCCTATGCAGAACGGTCTGCGTACGGTGAAGATGGACGATGACAACAAGTTCATCGCCGAAGAGACATTCCAGAAATACCCGCTCTCCTATACCGTCCAGCTATACGGCTATCACCCGAAGCGGGTCGCGATCACCTTTGACGACGGTCCCGATCCGGACTGGACTCCAAAGATCCTCGACATTCTTAAGAAGTACAAAGTACCTGCCACCTTCTTCCTGATCGGAGAGGAAGCACAGGAAAATGTCGGTCTGGTCAAACGCATCTACCGTGAAGGCCACGAGATCGGTAATCACACCTTCACGCACCCCGACATCAGTGAAATCTCGAAGAGCCAGCTCGACCTGGAGCTCACGCTCACCACCCGTCTCTTCGCCAGTAAAGTCGGCGTGCAGCCTCTCTACTTCCGTCCGCCTTACTCCATCGACCAGGAACCGGATACCAACGATCAGGCCGCTCCTGTGGAACACGTGCAGAAGCTCGGCTATGTGATCGTCGGCAACAAGATCGACACCAACGACTGGGACGAGCATCCGCGCAAGACGCCGGCCGAGATCACCGAAAGCGTCTGGGACCAGATCGACATGATGGAACAAAAGCCGTGGATGCGCGGCTCCATCATCCTGATGCATGATGGCGGCGGAAACCGCCAGCCCACTATCGATGCCCTTCCCGTTCTCATCAAGGCCCTGCGACAGCGCGGCTATGAGATTGTCCCTGTCTCCCAACTGCTGAGTAAGAGCCGTAACGAAGTGATGCCGCCCATCACCGGCTTCCGGCAGCGCTGGCAGGCTTTTGTCGATTCGGTGATGTTCTCGCTCTTCGGCTTCTTCAATCACTTTGTCGTCGCGGTCTTCTTTGCCGGCGACGTCCTGATGACCGCGCGGCTCATCATCATCGGCCTCTTTGCCCTGATTGATCGTCTCCGCAAACGCAGGTCGATGGCCGGCGAGGACTACATGCCGCGTGTCGCGGTTCTGATTCCGGCATATAACGAAGAGAAGGTCATCGCCCGCACTATCCGCTCGGTGATGATGTCGAACTACAAGAACCTCCGTATTGTGGTCATCGACGATGGTTCCAAAGACCGCACCTCCGCTGTCGTCCGCGAGACCTATCCGAAGGAGATCGAGAGTGGCCGCCTCACGCTGCTGACCAAGCCGAATGCCGGCAAGGCCGAGGCTCTCAATTACGCGCTGCAACAGATCGACGAAGAGATCTATATCGGTATCGACGCCGACGGCGTCATCGCTCACGATGCCATCTCACGCCTGGTGCCACACTTCGCCAATCCGAAGATCGGCGCCGTCGCCGGCAACGCCAAGGTCGGCAATCGCGTGAACCTCTGGACGCGCTGGCAGGCGCTTGAGTACATCACCAGCCAGAACTTCGAGCGCCGCGCGTTGGATCTGTTCGATGTTGTCATGGTGGTTCCCGGAGCCATCGGCGCATGGCGCACCCGTGCCGTACAGGACCTCGGCGGCTATCACGCCAACACTGTCGCCGAAGACGCCGATCTCACCATGAACCTGCTCGAACAGGGCTATTCGGTGATCTATGAAGACCAGGCGCTCGCGTTTACCGAGGCACCTGAGAATATGCGCGGCCTGATGCGGCAGCGATTCCGCTGGTCCTTCGGCATCCTGCAGGCTGTCTTCAAGCACATCGGAGCCGTCAGACACCATCGGGCCATGGGTCTTTTCGCCCTGCCCAACATCATCATCTTCCAGATCATCCTGCCGCTGCTCTCGCCGCTGATCGATCTGATGTTCATCGCCAGCATCGTGCACTATCTGCTGGACAAACACTTCCATCCGGAAGCAGCCTCCAATGCCAGCTTCCTGAAGCTACTGGCATTCTTCGTCACCTTCATGGTGGTGGACTTTGCCGCGTCAGCGCTCGCTTTCGCGCTTGAACGTAAGCATCCAGCGAGCAAAGGTGATGGATGGCTGCTGGCGCACATCTGGATTCAGCGCTTCAGCTACCGCCAGGTCTTCTCGGTCGTGTTACTGAAGACCATCAAGCGCGCGATCGACGGCAAACCCTTCAACTGGGACAAGCTGGAACGCACGGCACAGATGTCGGTCGAAACGGAACAGCTGACCAAGACGTAGTCCTGAGAGCYGAAGGCAACTATTCAACCATTCAATAAATCAACTATCGGGGCCATCTGGCCCCGCCTAACTTTAGCGATAAACTTAACCTGATATGCCGACCCTTGACCTGCCTCCGTTTGAGAACGAACCCTTTGTCAATTTCAACGACCCGGCCGCAGCGCAATCCATGCGCGAAGGCCTGGATACGGTCGCAGGGCTCCTCGGCAAAGAGTACGACCTCATCATTGGCGGCAGACGCGTCGCCGCCTCCGAAAAGATCGTCTCCGTCAATCCCGCGCGCACGGGGCAGGTTGTCGGCATTCATCAGCGCGCCACCGAAGAGCATGCCGAGCGGGCGATGCAGGCAGCGCAGACGGCCTTCCAGACCTGGTCCCGCCTTCCCATGGAAGATCGCGTCAAAGTTCTGGTTCGCACGGCTCAGCTTGTACGGGCACGTAAGTTCGAGTTCTGCGCCTGGCTGACCTACGAGGTCGGCAAAAACTGGGCCGAAGCAGATGCTGACGTGGGCGAGACCATTGACTTCCTCGAGTTCTACGCTCGCGAAGCTCTGAAGCTCGACCAGTCCACAACACCGATCCAGTATCCCGGTGAGCGCAACCGGCTCCGCTACATGCCTTTGGGTGTCGGCGCCGTGATTCCCCCGTGGAACTTTCCCCTCGCCATCATGGCGGGCATGACGGTTGCCGCCATCGTCTGCGGCAACACTGTCGTTCTTAAGCCATCTGCCGATGCGCCGACCATCGCCGCACGCTTCGTTGCCGTATTGGAAGAAGCGGGTCTGCCTGACGGAGTTGTAAACCTGCTGCAGGGCGAGGGCCCCGAAGTCGGCCGCGCTCTCGTCGACCATCCCCAGACCCGCTTCATCTCCTTCACCGGTTCGAAGGCGGTCGGTCTGGAGATTCATGAGCGCGCTGCCAAGACCCAGCCCGGACAGAAGTTTATCAAGCGCACCATCCTCGAGCTGGGTGGGAAAGACTCCATCATCGTCGAAGCGGACTGCGATCTCGATGCTGCGGTTGAAGGCGTGGTCGCCTCAGCCTTCGGATTCAATGGTCAGAAGTGCTCCGCCTGCTCGCGCGTCATCGTCAACAAGGCGATCTATGACACCTTCACCGACAAACTCCGCGACAAGGTCTCTGCCCTCAAGACGGGCGATCCCGTGGAGAACGTCTATACCGGTCCGGTGAGCAGCCAGCGCGCCTTCGACCGTGTGATGAGTTATCTGGCTCTAGGGAAAACGGAAGGCAAGCTGCTTCTGGGCGGTAACGCTATCCCTACCAAAGAAAACGGCTATTACATTGAGCCCACAATATTTACCGATGTTGCACCAACGGCTCGCATTGCTCAGGAAGAGATCTTCGGCCCGGTGCTCGCCGTAATCAAGTCGCAGGACTTCGACGATGCGCTCTCGATTGCCAACAACACCGAGTACGGTTTGACCGGAGCCCTTTATTCCAACTCCGCCGCCAAACTCGACCGTGCCCGCGTGGAGTTCCACGTCGGCAACTTGTACTTCAACCGCAAGTGCACCGGCGCTATGGTCGGAGCGCATCCCTTCGGCGGCTTCAATATGAGTGGTACGGACTCCAAGGCGGGCGGAGCAGACTATCTGCTACTCTTCACGCAGGCGAAGTCCATCGCTGAAAAAGTGCAGTAGAGCCTCTTCCCTGTAGATTGTGGTGTAGGGCTTCCGTATCTATGGGCGTTTTTCCGCAATGAAAACGCCGCTGCACACCCTGCCGGGCCACCCGGCAACTGGGAAAATGCTCTGGCGTGCATTGACACTCACCGCTGTCTAGAGCAATTCTCCTAATACGGTGGCTTTGGATAAATCTGCGAATGCCGTTTTCTTCGTAGGAAAACGGCGCAAACAGCCAAAACTCCGCCCTACACCTTTAGGAGAAATGCTCTAACGGAAAATTCCCGCGAGCGAGGAGGGACCGTGGCCCGCATTCTCTGCGTAGATGATGAGTCGGATGCTCTGCTTCTGAAATGCGCAATTCTGGATCGGGCCGGTCATACGGCGATCCCGGCTCCATCTGTTACCCAGGCGCTGGCACATCTGCGGACGACGCCCTGCGACGCCATTGTGATGGACTGGCAGCTTGGCACAGAAGACGGTCACCTTCTGCTGCAGCAGATCAAACAGCTCTCTGCAGCTCCCGTCATCGTCGTCTCCGGCTATGTCTCCCGGGCCTTTCAGTCTTCGGAACCGACAGCCGACATCTATCTCGAAAAGCCAGTCGATCCCTCGGAGCTGGTCACGATTCTGGAAACACTCCTCCGCCCGTCAGGGAACGCAGCCCCGCTTGCCAGCTAGGCGTGTTTAGGTGACGGCCACGCCCTCGACCACATGGTGGTGGATGGCGAACAGCGCCAGCTCCAGGCGATCCGAGACGCCGACTTTACCGTAAACACTGCGCAGGTAGTTTTTGACAACCTGCTCCTTGGTGCCTAACTGGTTGGCAATGTCCTTGTTGCGGCATCCCCGGACGATCAGCCCCACGACCTGCATCTCGCGCGGCGTAAGCTTCTCGCGGACGAGGTGACCCATATCATCCTTCGTTCCGGCGGACTGCCTCGTCTCCGGAAAAACCCGCTGCCCGCGGGTTACCCGGCGTACACACTCCACCAGCGCCTGTCCGTCCACATCCCGGTTGACCACGCCAAAGGCCTTGGCCCGTGTCTCCTGGGTCGGTTCTTCACTCTTTTCCAGGACCAGGATGAGTCGGCTACCCGACTCATGGACTGCGGCGAACAGTGCCGGAAGGTCGCTGCACATAGACCGGCCCACCAAAACGATCGATGCCCGGAACGTACGCACGGACTCCATCAGCCGTTGTTCATCGCCACACTGCGCCACGATGCGCGTCTCGTCATCGCGGACTAAAACCCTCGCCATTCCCGCGCGGAAAATTGCCTCGTTGTCTCCCAGAATCAGCCGGACCATCAGTCGATACCTCTCGATAACTCTCTCGTCACGGCTTATCGGCACGCTTGCCGCCCTCGCAAGCGGTGTCTGGAAACGGAACACATCTTGCGCTCGGCACATCTCGAGTTGCAACCTAAATTTTGCGTCCCGGCGGCTGTGGAACGAATCTAAAAGCCGTCGCGAAGCTAGACTCACGGTATGCCCAAACCAATCATCCTCGCAGTCGACGACGATACCAGCGTTCTGGAAGCGGTAGTCCAGGACCTTCGCCGCCATTACGGGCAGCAATACCGTATCCTCCGGGCCGCCAGTGGCAAAGCAGCGCTCGATACGGCTGAACAGCTCAAAGAACGCGGTGAACAGGTCGCACTCTTCCTCTCAGACCAGCGCATGCCCGGTATGACCGGTGTGGAACTGCTGGAAAATGTTATCCCCCTCTATCCAGAGGCGAAGCGAGCCCTTCTGACCGCCTATGCGGACACCGAAGCAGCCATTCGGGCGATCAACTCCGCCAAGATCCACTACTACCTGAACAAGCCCTGGGATCCGCCCGAGGAGAAGCTTTACCCGGTGCTGGATGATCTTCTGGAAGCCTGGCAGCAGGGTTACAAACCTGCCTTCGAGGGACTTCGGGTTATCGGCACCCGCTGGTCGCCCCAGGACCACGCAACCCGGGACTTTCTCGGCCGCAACCATGTGCAGTATCAGTGGCTTAACCTGGAACAGCACCCCGAAGCCACCAAGCTGCTGGAAGAGCACAAGCTCGATGCCAAAAACCTGCCGGTGGTCTGCTTCGGGAACGGAGACGTTCTGGTGCAGCCGTCGCAGCTCGAACTCGCCCAGAAGATTGGCCTCCGTACCCAGGCGGAACAACAGTTCTACGATCTGGTTGTCATCGGGGCAGGTCCCGCCGGCCTGGCCGCCGGCGTCTACGGAGCCTCCGAGGGCCTTCGCACCCTGATCGTGGAGCCTGAGGCACCTGGTGGACAGGCAGGCTCCTCCTCCCGCATCGAGAACTACCTTGGCTTCCCCCAGGGCCTCTCCGGCGAAGAGCTGGCCAAGCGCGCCACCTTACAGGCCAACCGTCTCGGAGCCGAGTTCCTCACCCAGCGTGCTACCTGCGTTCGCGGCGAAAACAACTACCACATCATCACGATGGCCGATGGCAATGAGGTCTCCTGCCATGTCTGCCTGGTCGCCACCGGCGTCTCCTACTGCAAGCTTGACGTCTCCGGAGCCGACCGCTTCACCGGTGCAGGCGTGTACTATGGCGCTTCCATGAGCGAGGCCATCTCCTGCGCCAATGAAGAGGTCTACATCGTAGGTGGAGCGAACTCTGCCGGCCAGGCCGCCATGCACTTCTCCAACTACGCCGCTTCCGTGCGGATGTTGGTCCGCGGCGTTGGTCTTGAGAAGTCGATGTCGAAATACCTGATCGATCAGATCGCCTCCCGTCCGAACATCACGGTCGAAACTCAGACTGAGATCGTCGGCTTCGATGGCGATACTCATCTTGAGTGCATTACCGTGAACACTCCGAAGGGCGAAGAGAAGCGCTCCACCTCTTCTGTCTTCATCTTCATCGGTGCCGCACCCAAGACCGATTGGCTGCCCTCCACCGTTTTGACTGACGCTCGCGGCTTCATCCTTGCAGGTCCGGACCTCCCTTCTGACCTGAGAGCAAAACTCAAGATCGATCGCGATCCATATCTGCTGGAGAGCAGTGTCCCCGGCATCTTTGTCGCCGGTGATGTCCGCCATGGCTCCGTCAAGCGCTGTGCCTCCGCCGTTGGCGAAGGCTCAATCGCCGTACAGTTCGTTCACCAATATCTCGCAAACCTTTCCAGATGATGATTGACCTAACCCAGACCGTGTCGCTCACACCCGCCGAAGTTACTGAAAAACTTCGTGCGCTGCCTGTCTTCTCCAACCTCTCCGAAGAGGAGCTGACCTGTATCTCGTCAGCTCCTGTCGTGCATGTCCCTGCAGGGCAGATTCTTGCCCAACAGGGAGAGAAGCTGACCCTGTTTGGCATACTGCTGCAGGGGTCAGTCCGTGGTTATTACTACTACGGCACCAAGCAGGTACAGACGGTCTCCACTCTCGAGCCTGGGGCGGTCATGGGCGAGTACGCCCTCATCACCCAGCAGGCAATCCCTGTCACCGCAGAGGCATTAGAAGACTGCCTGATCCTCTCCTACTCCGTAGAAGAATTCTGGGGCCTGATGGCGCGCTGCCCTTCTATGCGCGCCTTTATCCTGGGCCAGTTGAATGAGCGGTTGCGCGGCGCACAGCACCGCTCCATTCAGGAAGAGAAGCTGGCTGCCCTCGGTACTCTGACTGCCGGTCTGATGCACGAGCTGAATAACCCGGGCGCAGCCGCCAGTCGCGCCGCCAGCCAGCTCCGAAGCAATCTTCGCCTGATGCATGAGCTGGGCAAGGCGTTCTCTAAAGAACACGACATGATGGAGTTCAACTGTGTGTGGTCGTTGCAGGAACGTGCCTTCTCCACAGAGCGGCCACAGTGCATGAGCTCCCTGGAAGAGGCCGACGCTGAAGAGGCGCTGGCCGAGTGGCTGGAAACCAATAACGTTTCCAACTCCTGGGGCCTGGCTCCCGTTTTGACCTCCATCGGCATCACTACCCACGATCTGGATTGCCTGAAGGCTGAAACACTCCAGGATGGTAAACATTCGGTCGAAAACATCATCGCCTGGCTCGCCTCCATGGTCAGCTCCATGCAACTGGTAGGCACCATCGAAGAAAGCATCACCCGCATCACCGGCCTCGTCAAAGCAGTAAAGACGTACACCTACGAAGGCAAGAGCGGACAATCCATAGACCTGAATGAGAGCGTGCATGCCACGCTCATTCTTTTGAAACATAAGATCTACGAGAAACAGCTCAGCATCAAAAAGAGCTTTGCCGGCGGCCTTCCTCCTCTCTCTGTCCACGCCGCGGGCCTGAACCAGATCTGGACCAACCTCCTCGACAACGCGATTGATGCAGCGCCCGCCCAGGGCGGCGAGATCAGCGTAAAGACCGGAACGAACGATGGCCGGATCTTCGTCACCATCGGAGACAACGGAGCCGGTATCGCACCCGAAGACCAGGGCAAGATCTTCGAAACCTTCTTCACGACCAAGCCCATGGGTGTCGGCACGGGACTCGGACTCGGCATCGCACAACGCATCGCCGAACAGGCGGGCGGCGCCATCAGCTTCACCTCGGAGCCCGGCAAAACGGAGTTTACCGTCAGCTTTCCCATCAAGCAGGAGTCGAAGTAGCTTTTCCTGAGATGTCCGAACAACGCCTGTAACCTGCCAGCGGGTCCGGAGTCCAATGCGAGGAGGGTTAACTGCCATGCGCAAACTTTCAGCAGTATTCGCGGGCATACTTGCCATGCTCACACTCCCAGGAGGAGCCGCGACGAAGCAGCCGGTTCCCGCTCCGGCTCACGATGCCGCCCTCGCTACGACCCATGGCCGCCAGACAGCCGTCTTTGCCGGTGGATGCTTCTGGGGCACACAGGCTGTCTTTCAGCGTCTGAAGGGTGTGCTGCACACCACGGCCGGATACTCCGGCGGCACCAAAGAGACGGCAAACTACGGCCAGGTTGTCACGGAGACCACCGATCACGCCGAGTCGGTTGAAGTCGTCTACGATCCTGCGCGCATCACCTACGGCACGCTGCTGCGCATCTTCTTCTCCGTAGCGCACGATCCCACACAGCTCAACCGCCAGGAGAACGACATCGGCTACTCTTACCGCTCGGCTATCTTTTACGCCAATGAAGAACAGCGCAAGCTGGCCACCGATTACATCACCCAGCTGGATGCGGCCCATGTCTTCCACGGGAAGATTGTCACCAAGCTCTCTCCTCTGCAGGCTTTTTACCCCGGAGAGGACTATCACCAGGACTATGCGCTCAAAAACCCGGGCAATTCCTACATCCAGGTGTGTGACCTTCCGAAGATCGCAGCTCTGAAGGCGCAGTTCCCGGAACTCTTCGTCGAATACAACGGCCACTATCAGCCGTAAAGAACAGTAATCAACAGTAAAGAACGCAGGAGAAACGGGCTGTAACCGTTTTTCCTGCGGCTTTTTTCGCACCCGTCCCGTCAAACCTCCACTACGCAATCACATCTGTTTTCCTTTGTGGAGGTTGTATGTCTCACAAGCCCACTCTGCTTCTGGCAGGTCTGCTGATTTTTGCCAGCGCCGCTGCCAATGCTCAGATGCCCGGTCCCGGCGGCCCCGGTGGACCGCAGCAGCCACCGCCGCCCCCGACTCCCGGCGCCAAACTGGACGTCATCTCCGATGGTTCGTCTGCCAGCTATCGTGTGACCGAACAGTTTGTCGGCGTGGCTTTTACCAATGAAGCCATCGGTACGACGAACCTGGTCTCTGGCACCCTGACCATCAAGGCCGATGGAACCGTCGATCCCGGCTCCAAGATCACCGTTGACCTGCGCGGCCTGAAGAGCGACCAGGACCAGCGCGACGGCTTTGTCCAGAACCGCACCCTGGAGACCGCAAAGTTCCCCACAGCGGAGTTCGTTCCCACCAAGGTGACTGGCCTGGATAAGCTGATTCCCTCCGCCGGACAGACAGGCATTGCCCTCACCGGCAACCTCACCATCCACGGCGTGACCAAAGAGGTCACCTTCCAGGGCATCGCCACTTTCAATCCGCGCGACAACATGGTCGCCGGCCGCGCCAAGACGATCCTGACCTTCGACCAGTTTGGCCTCAATCCGCCAAAGATCGGCCGCCTGGCCAGCGTCGAAAACAAGATTGACCTGGAACTTGCCTACCGCTTCAAGCGCAGCCTGCCGTAAGCGGCTTTCAAACGAAAAAGGCCCGGATAATTCCGGGCCTTTTCTATCTGACACAAGACATCTTTAGGAACATAGACGTCAATCACTGTTGATAAAGTGCAGGCAAATTACGGCCGCCAAAAACTACACGTTCGAACCTCACCGAGTCACCGTCAATCGAAAAGAGAATGACATACCGGCCAAATACAGCAAGCCGCGCTTCTTCCCCAATCTCAGGCCTTAACTGGTAGTGCGAAGGATTCTGTGAAATCCTCCGTATCTCTTCGCGCATCTCACGCACAAAAGTGACGGCACGGCGCGGATTGTCCTGAGCTATCCAATTTGCGATGTCTTCAAGGTCGTCCTTGAGAATCGGTGAGAGTGTGTAGCGCACTAGCGAGTGACGCCTCTTGCGTTCGCGATTGCCTGATACTTAGCCTCAAGCTCATCGAACACTTCATCCGGATCAAGACCTGGACTTTTGTCGGCACGCGCTTGTTGCCATAGCTGACGCAACTCAGTGACGCCGTTTTGCTGCAATTGGCGTTTATACGTCCAGTCGCGTAAGGCATCACGAATGACCTCGCTCGAAGAGGCATACTCCCCGCTATCAACAGCCTGACGGACCTGAGAAACCATCTCAGGAGGAAGAGCGATCGAAATCTTTTCAATAGAAGCCATCGTGCCCTCCGGTAGGAATTATTCCTACCGAAGCATAACACGTTTCCAGCACCTACAAAATCCCCATCCTCTTCGCCGACTCAGTCAGAATCTCCAGCGCCCGATCCAACTGAGCCTTCGTGTGCTCACTTGAAACAATCGTCCGTACACGCGCCTTTCCTTCCGGAACCGTCGGAAATGCAATCCCTGTCGCCAGCAACCCAGCTTCGAACAATGCCTTGCTGAACTCCATCGTCAGTTTTCCCTCACCGACGATGATCGGCGTAATCGGAGTCTCGCTGGCGGGCGTCGTCTTTCCGCCCACATCAAACCCAGCATTCGTTAGCTGCTGTTTGAAGTAGCGCGTGTTCTCCCACAGCCGGTCGATCCGCTCCGGCTCATTCTCCAGAAGATCGAAGGCCGCAATGCAGGTCGCCGCCACCGACGGTGGATGCGATGTCGAGAACAGAAACGGTCGCGCACGATGGTAGAGATACTCAATCAGGTCGCGCGATCCGCACACATACCCGCCCAAAGCACCAATCGCCTTCGACAGCGTGCCTACCTGCACATCCACACGTCCATGACAGTGGAAGTGATCGACCGAACCGCGCCCGTTGCGGCCCAGCACGCCGGATGCATGAGCATCGTCCACCATCATGATGGCGCCGTACTGCTCCGCCAGATCGGCGAGTTTGTCTACGGGACCGATATCACCATCCATCGAGAAGACACCGTCCGTGATGACTAACTTGCGGCCGGGTTCATTCTGTACTTCCTTCAGCAGCTCTTCGCAGTGAGCGGCATCCTTATGGCGAAAGACCTTGATCTTCGCCCGCGAGAGCCGCGCCCCATCGATGATGGAAGCGTGGTTCAGCTCATCAGAGAGAATGAAATCTTCCTTGCCGAGGATCGATGAGACCGTTCCCGCATTTGCGGCAAAGCCCGACTGGAAGACGACGCAGGCTTCCACGTTCTTAAAAGCCGCAATTTTTTCTTCGAGCTCAAGGTGGATTTTCATTGTGCCGGCGATCGTCCGCACCGCACCGGAGCCGACACCATACTGCTCAGTCGCCTTCAGTGCGGCTTCCTTCAGCTTTGGGTGATCACACAGGCCGAGGTAGTTGTTGGAGGCAAGGTTGATCACCTCGCGGCCGTCGTAGATGCTGACCGGCCCCTGTTCTCCATCGAGTACACGCAGCTTGAAATAGGTCCCGCGCTCCTTCAGCTCATTCAGGGCAGCGGTCAGATGTGCAAGTTGAGGACGTGTCTGGCTCATGCGTTATATCGTGCTCCAATCCAGGATGACCTTCCCTGAGCTTCCTTCCCGCATTGCGTCGAAGCCCTTTTCGAACTCGTTCCACTGGTAGCGATGCGTGATCACCTTGCTGATATCGAGACCCGACTGCAGCATCACCGTCATCTTGTACCAGGTCTCATACATCTCGCGGCCATAGATACCACGAATGGTGAGCTGATCGAAGATCACGTGGTTCCAGTCGATGGCAATCTCCGAGGGCGACGGGATACCCAGCATCGCAATCTTGCCACCGTGCGACATGGTCGCGATCATGTCTCGGAAAGCGTTCTGATTGCCGCTCATCTCCAGCCCTACATCGAAACCCTCATGCATATCGAGCTGCTGCATCACATCCGTGAGGCTCGTCTCCTTCGGATTCACCGCCAACGAGACACCCGCAGCTTTGCGTGCCAGCTCCAGCCGGACCGGATTCAGGTCTGTAATCACGACATGCCTCGCTCCGGCATGCTTCGCGACAGCAGCGGCCATAATGCCGATGGGACCTGCTCCCGTTACCAGCACATCCTCTCCCAGTACCGGGAAGGCTAGCGCCGTATGCACGGCATTGCCAAAGGGATCGAAGATCGCCGCAACATCTGTGGGGATATTGTCGGCATGCCGCCAGATATTGGTCATCGGCAGCACCACATATTCGGCAAAGGCTCCAGAGCGGTTCACACCGACACCCAGCGTATGAGCACAAAGGTGGCGTCGCCCCGCCAGGCAGTTGCGGCAGCGGCCGCAGACCACGTGTCCCTCACCGCTGACCCGGTCTCCCGGATGGAAGTCGGTGACATTAGAACCAACCTCAACGATCTGACCGACAAATTCGTGGCCAATGGTCATCGGCACCGGAATCGTCTTCTGGGCCCATTCATCCCATTGATAGATATGAAGATCTGTGCCGCAGATCCCTGTTGCCAGAACCTTGATCTTGACGTCGTTGATGCCGATCTCCGGCTCAGGAACATCTTCCAGCCACAGCCCTCTTTCGGCTCGGCTCTTGACGAGAGCTTTCATGCGCAACCCTGCAGCTTTCCGGGCGCCCTTTGGGGGGTCGGACGCCGCCCCCATTTTAGAGCCCGCCGCCCTTGACGTGAGGCCCGGGAACATCTAACCTCTCACTAATGGTTATGAACCGCATCGCCGCTTGTACCTGTTGCGTTTGTTGCAACAGCGTATGCTGCTGCGCGGTTTCTGACCTGGCCTAGCCAAAGCGTAAAAACGCTCCCAAGATTCAGAGACCCACGCATCAGCCAAAGCGCGATGCGTGGGTTTTCTCTTTCCGGCGCATCGCGAAACAACGAACCACCCCGGTAAGGAGTTTCGCAACGATGTCACCGAATCAAACCAAGGTCGCCGTCAAGCACAACACAGCCGTCATTGACATGCTGGCCATCGGTATTGCCCTGGCACTGGCCGTACTGGTCCGTCTCAACGTTGTTCCGCATATCAGCTTCTAGCACTTTGCAGTCTCGCTGAACCGTGTCTACTGTACTCGCATCCCCGGATACCTCCGCGCGGAGTTCCGCGTCTGTCTACAGGGGACTTTTGCGTCTGCTACCGGGCATCGCGCTGCTCTTCGGTATCGGGTTCCTCGGCAAACTGATCGAGCACGAATTTACCCACCTTCGCACCGAGTACCATCTGCGCCTGCCGCAGATCGAGTATGTGCTCTGGGCCATCATCCTCGGCCTCATCGTCTCCAACTCCATCGGCGTCAAACCCATCTTCCGTCCCGGTGTCGCTACCTATGAGCTCTGGCTGAAGCTCGGTATCGTTCTGGTCGGCGCACGCTTTGTCTTCTCCGATGTCT
>NZ_JBFRCY010000012.1:0-15049 GCF_052113305.1 Terriglobus sp. YAF25 | reverse complement strand
ACTCTAGCCTTCCATCCCAGATAGACAAAGACCCCAACGGCAGCGGCGATGATCGCATAATCCCACCAATTCCGCGGGTTTGTACGGTCAATCTCCGGAGTCGCATAGTCGCGCAGCACCTCTGAGATATCGAGATCATATCGATCGCATTCACGCTGCAGCGCATCGTTCATGGAAATATGCTCGCGCTGTGTTGCAACCGCGCTGCTGATAGCAATCGCTCCGCCGATCATGATCAGCGATCCGGTAATAACCATCACGCGCTGGCTGGAGGTGGCATTCGCCAGCTCGCCAAAGACCAACGCACCCCATGCCAGCCCCCACAACTGATTCGTGTTGGAGAGCGGAATGCCGCGGCCGATACCCAGATACTTAGTCGCAAACTGCTGGAAGATATCGCCGATCACCCAGACGAACCCGCCCAGGAAGAGCCAGAAGAGCAGGTGGCTCAGACCTTCCTTGTGGAAGATCGGCGCCTGCGCTCCACCGTCGAAGTACCAAACCAGCGCAAAGACAGTGCCGAGCTCACCGAAGGTAAACGCCGTAACGAACGACAGCGGATTCATACCACTGATGTAAGCCTTACGGTAGGGGATATACATCGTGCCCCACAGCAGGCTGGCGCCGAGCGCTGCCAGAATGCCCTGCACCGCACGAGGACTGTGTCCCCCATCGGCATGCATCGTGCTAAAGCCAAGCAGAGTCGCGGCCGAGACGATAGCGATAGTGCCCACTACCACCTTGAGAATGTTCGACCGGCTGGCGTTATTCAGTTCACCAAAGAGCAGCCGTCCCCATAGAAGACCGATCAGCGAGTTCGTATTCCAGAGAGGAAAGGCGATGGTCAGTCCAACATCGCGGATAGCAAAGACGGTCAGCGTATTGGCAACCGCCCACAGCATGCCGGCAAGCAGTGCCCAAAGGATCAGGTACTTCTTCCGCATCAGGTCTTTGGTGACCTGGGTTGTGCCCTTCAGCAGCGTGGGAACGGTCCACCGCGCAGCAAAGACACCCGAGACCATGCAGAGCGACACCGCAAACGGTGACAGCCCGGCGTTGACAAGTTTCGTAGGAGCCTCAGCCGCGCCCAGCCAGACACCGGCGCTAAGACCGCAGATTACGCCGGCCCAGTGCAGACGGCTGGCTTCTTCCAGAGCATGTGGTTTGTCGTGAGATGCCATCGGCAGAATACTTTTCTCAATTAGTGAATTTGAATCAGCAGAATGATCCCCAGGCAAAGAACAATGAGCGGGATCAGGAAGTGAATATCGGTGACGATGGCTTTCGCGGTTCGCATCAAGGGCATTCGTTTAGGTCCTTCCGACGTTGCATCAAAATCTGTACAGAACCCCTGCACAGTCAACGGCACAGGAAGACCGGCGACGATGCCGGTACGGGCTCTGTTTCGGCATCATTCCGCTGGCTTGATATCGAGTCGCATGTGACTCAAACCGGAATAGACCAGATCCACCGAATCTGCTCCGTCGTCGATACTAAACCCGGAAGCATCCGTCGTGATACCTACTTGTAATCCCGGCAGCCGCCAGGCCGCTGCCTTAATCTGCTCTTTGATCTGCTCCTTCTTCAAACCGGCGGCATGAACCCGCAAGCGGATGGCGCCTTTCGTGTCGATATCCAGTCCATTTTGATCGGCACTGGCATCGACCAGAGGACACGCCACCAGTTGCACCCATCCGATCTCGCCCGAAGGTGTGCGCCAGTGAACGGTCGCCGGATGAAACTGCGAACTCGGTCCACCGGCGTCTTTAGTCTTCGTGGTCAGCTCTCCGCCGAGGAGCACGTGGTCGCCGATCCACGCCGTTGCGGTCCGTTCCGCGCTGATGTTCTGGCGGATGGCATGGGCTCCGGCGAAGTGCTGCATCTTCGCAAGCGCATCCGGCGGGATCGCAGTCCCCAGGACGGCGATATGCGAGGCAAACCAAATATCCGCCAGATGATCGGTCGTCGCGGAGATCGGCGGCAACGGAGCAGACGATGCATCCAGCACAGTCCTCATCCACACACCCACCACGCTGACGTAGTGCGTCATATCCATGCCGTAGGCACGGTCAAAGGGACCGCTGAGGTTTCTCAGGTCAGGCTGGTAGTAGTTGGCAAGCTCGCGCCACAGGCTGGTTTCCATCACCGCACCCAACTCACGCATATGCGCCGAGGAACCATAATCGCGCCACAGCGCCAGGCCGTAGATATCGACACCGCTATAGGTGGGTGAGTTGTACTCCGGGAAGGTGCCGTATTTCTCAAACAGCCGATAGACCTCCTCATTCCACACCACCGACTTTTTCTTCCAAGCCGCATTGTGATCGTGAATGGCGGCGAAGTCCCACAGGAAGCCGTACATCAGGGCAATGTTGGTATACGCCGGAGCCAGGCGGCCCTCACGCATCTCTCCAAGAATGCCCAGGTCGATCGCCTTGTACATCCGTTGCCGCAACTCGGCCGGAATACGATCAGGATACTCAATCAGGATCATCGCAAAGGTCGTCCCGATAAAGACGCGCCAGTTCGGGTCATAGTCACGCCACAGCTCACTCTTGCTGGGCGGCGTCGGCTCAGCGGGGGTGCGTTTGTAGGTTCCGTACCAGCGAACACTGGGATCGGTGTACTGCTGCTTCAGCACGGCATTCAGAATTTTGGCGGCGCGTTCGCGATCGCCGGACTGATCGCGAAAGAGCAGACCCAGCGCATACCAGCTTGATTCACGAACCATGTACCGTCCACCCTCACCCTGGGTTCCGTGCGCAGAGCCGCCCGACGGGCTTTTCACCAGGGAAACCGCATCGTCATAGAAGTACTCATTCCAGTGCATGGACTCCTGGAAGAGCTCACCTGTATTTCGATTGAGAGAAGCGGGAGAGACATGCCGGGCATGTTGTGGCAGGCTCTGGCCATAGAGAAACGACATTGCTCCACAAAGCGCCATCACTGCGACAAGCTTGCGTACCACAAACACCTCCATGCATCCGTACGGGCGGTGTCCTCATAAGAGAACACCGCCCGGTAAGAACTCAACCTCTAACTTGTTTTTTAGAAGTTGAACTTAGCCGCGAACTCCACCGTACGCTGTTGGTACGTGGGCGTGCTGCTCGTGGATGTAATGGTCCCAATCGTAGACGTGTTGCTGATGTTCGCGTTGGGAGTTCCAAAGTTGGGATGGTTGAAGACGTTGAAGGAATCGGCACGCAACTGCACGCGATACCGTTCCTTGAAGACGATGTTCTTCTGCAGATTGATATCCCAGTTCTGATACCGGGGTCCCCGCAGCATGTTGTAGCCGGAGTTGCCGTAAGCTCCACCGGGGATGCCGTTTGCATCCGTCGGTGCAGTAAAGGCCGCTGGATTGAACCACTGTGTTTTGTTTTTCGTTGTGGGATACAGAGAAGCGCCTGCAACCCGGCTGGCACGTCCGCTGACAAGATTCGTCCACTTGGTGCCGCTGCCATCGGTGTAGGTGCCCGGCGCCGTATACGTGACCGAGAAGGGCTGTCCCGTCTGGAAGACCGAGATACCGGAGACCTGCCATCCGCTCACGATCTTATCCATGACATTACCGGCTGTTCCCAGGAACGCCTTTCCTTTGCCGAAGGGCAGCAGGTAAGAGTAGTTGACCGTCAGCGCCTGCGGCGTAATGCCGCCGACGTTGCCGTAGGAGTCGTTCGGTGTCGCTCCTGATGGGTTCTCGAGGTTCTCCGTACCGATCACGCGAGTCCACTGATACTCAGCACCGAAGGAGACGCCATTGTGATACTGACGATGAGCACCAACCTGCAACGCATTCATCGTGCTGTGGAAGATGGGGGCCATGTTCAGACTGATGGTCGAGAACGGCTGCACCAGGTTCAGGCTCTGCGCCGTCACCGAACCGTTCTTGATCAGCACCGGGTTAGACGGCAGGTTGATATTCGGAGCGTAGTTACCCGATCCGCCATAGTTGTTCTGCTTGAGATTGTGCTGTCCGGCATAACCGACGCGGACCGTCCAGTTACCGGCGAACTGATGTTCCAGGGCGAGGTTGTACTGTTCGGTGTAGGGTGTCGTCGTCGAAGCCTGCGCCAGCACAGACGGATTCGCCGCGAAGCTTCCGGTTCCCGAGAACGCATTCGACATCGAGAACGACGGTGTGGAACCCGAAGAGTTGTTGAAGGTCTGCGAGCCCGAGAACGGCAGATTGGCAAACGGCGCCGTGGTGATATACGAGGCCGGCAGCAGGTTGTAGTAGATACCGAAGGCGCCGCGCAGCACTGTATTCGGCTTTACCTCATACGCAAAGCCGAGACGTGGAGCGAAGTTCTTCTTGTTCTGGCCCAGATAGCTGAAGACGTTGTTCGGCAGATTGGCCGTGCTCGACAGCGTGATCGGAATAGAGCTCAGGAAGCTGGGGATAGCCGCCGACGGATACGAATTGCCGAAGACTACGACCTGCTTCAGGTTGGGAATATAGAGAGCGGTATTGCGATAGAGGTTGTCGCTGAACAACTGCAGGTCATAGCGCAGACCGGCGTTGATGGTGAGGTTCCGCAGGATCTTCCAGTCGTCCTGGATATAAGCCGCGTACTGGGCGGAGATATCGCGCTTCACATAGTCGTTCGGCACCGGCTTGACTGCCGTAACCGGATAGCCGAGCAGGAAGTCTGCAAAGGCATTGCCGGAGTACTGGCCAGTGAACCGGAAGGAACCGCGCTGCGGGCTCGTCGCCGAGATGTTCCAGTGGTTGTCATATAGATACGAGAAACCGCCCTTGATGGTGTGGCTCCCCGCGATCTTGGTCAGCGATGTACCGATCTGGCCGACCTGCTCCAGATCCTTCGATCCGGACTCCGCGACATTCGCGATGTTCGTGATCGTGATCTGCGGCGCACCCTGAATCAAACCCGTTCCCAGGCCAGGAATGATGCTGGAGAAATCAGTCTTGTAGTTCTGCGGTGTGCGATAGATCGGAAGGTGGAAGAACGAACCGTAGGTGTCGAGCAGCAGGTTGGGAGAGAACACGTGCGTCCATCCCAGGATGATGTTCATGTTGTGCTCGCCATCCTGTGCATTACCACCCTGCAGGCTGGTAGTGCCATTCGTCGGGCTGGGGCCGTAGAACGCACGCAGGAAAGTAAAGCGCAGYTGGTCGTTCGCGGTGAGCTGGTGATCCAGACGTACCGAGACACGGCTCGCGGTGGAGGTTGTCTGCACCTGCTCGTAGGTGTTGACACCCGTACCCGAGGTCGTCGGATTGGGATAGAGAAGGCTCAGCAGCTTCAGCGAGACAGCATTCTGATTCGCCGTAGGAATGGTCTTATTCGCAAAGGCCGTTCCGGTCGACGGATTGGTGATGTTGCCAGAGAACTCCGTAAAGACACCCTGCCGCATCAGCGCTGTGGGCTGTTGTGTATTGTCAGCGTACGACTGCGTCAGGCGGAAGCCCTCATATGCCACAAAGAAGAAACTCTTGTTGCGGCCGTTATAGACATGAGGAATCAGGATCGGACCCGAAAGGTTTGCACCGAACTCGTTGCGCTGATACGGCGGCCGCGGATTCGCCCCGCTGAAGTACGCCTTGGCGCCCATACCTTTGGAGCGGTTGTACTCGAGCGCACCGCCATGGAACTGGTTGGTGCCGCTGGCGGAAACCACGATCAGAGCAGCGGGCTGGCCGAACTCAGCCGGCGCGCCGTTCGAGAGCACCTTGAACTGCGAGATTGCGTCGAGCGACGGTACCTCAGGTTCGGCGCGCTGCAGCGTCACCTCCTGATTGGTAACGCCGTCCAGAGTGGACGTGAGTCCACCGTAGGAGCTACGAGAGCCGGTACCGGCTGCAAATGTAATGCCGCGGGTCGCAAGCTGATCCTGCGCTCCCACGCCCTGAATACCAGGCGCAAGCGAGATCAGTCCCATCAGGCCAAGGCGGCCGTTGAGTGGCGTGTTCTGGATTGCCTGGCTCTCCACCACAGTTCCGATCGACGAGTCCTGTGTCTGGATAGTGTTGCCCGCGCCGGTCACCTCGACCGTCTGCGTGACCTCTCCATTGGGGAGAACGGGATTCAGCTGAATCGTCTGGTCGATCACCAGCGTAATTCCGACCTGGCGGAAGGTCTGGAATCCGGCGTGGTCAACCTGGACGGTGTAGTGCCCGGGAGCGAGCTGGGTGACGGTGAAGCTTCCGGTATCGGAAGTGGTGACTTTGCGGATCGTGTTGGTCTCGGTCTGTGTGACGGTTACAGTCGCGTCTGCAATGGTTGCCCCACTGGCGTCCGTCACATTTCCGGCGATCGTGCCGGTAATACCTTGCGCAAGCAAACGCTCTCCGCTCAAAAATGCCAGACTCAGCACAAAACACAGACTCAACGAGGCATGTGTCATGCGCCCGAAGATCTGCTTCATCAGATTTATCTTTTTTTCGTTCATTGATTACGGCCTCCATGTCTGCCGCAAACTACAGCAGACGAGTGTCGGGAGTATCGAAGGCGCGAAAAATGATTGGCAAAGTATTTCACTGTGATAGCCCTGTTTCACCGTGAATAAGCCACAAGTCATTCAAATAAAACCACTTAGGTTTCACGTGAAGTCCGCGAAACATGGCGTGCGTGAAAGGCTCAAAAGGCAGGCAGAAATTCGAGATAACCATGAACTGGGTGCCCCATCCATCGCAAAGCGATGGGTGGGATGTCCGAGCCAAGCTCCAATGGGGTGGGTGCAGCAGGGTCCCGGCCACCTTTGCTGGCTGGGTGTTCAGCGGTCTTTCGGGCAGGCACGATAAGCGCTGAAGGCGCGCTTTTATCAGCGGCTTAAAGCCCATTTACTTTTACGCTCTATTCAGCGGGCTGAAGCCCGCTGCTCCCACCCTACAAAACGTGGTAGCAGACGACACTACGCTGATAGGAATTACCGTTCAGGTTCTGCGCCGAGAGCAGGATCTCGAAGTGAGGCAACGCTCCACCCTTAGTATCCAGAGTGCGAAGGAAGGCAATAAACCGCGGGCTCAGCAGAAACTCCGAGGCTGTTTCCGTCCCCGCCTTGCTGGTTCCGCCAATCAGAAGCGAAGAACTCTCTCCATCCAGGCTCGGAAGATAGGAGATCACGCCATAGGCCAGGTGGTCAGCGCTGTTGGCAGCCTCGTCGTAACGCGCTTGCTCACCCTTTCCAGGATTGCGGTTCTCCACCAGGTTGGTGTGGGTCTTCGAATCGTAGCCCACGCGGAAGCGCCCTGCGGAAGAGAAGAGGTCGACCCATGGGTTGGCGCGTGTGCTGCCAATCAGGATGACGTTATTCTGCTTCAGCTCGCTTAGGCTGACGTCCCGCGCAAAACGGACCTGCGTTTTGCTGTGGTCAACCTGAGGCAGACGCTCCAGTGCCGAGACCAATCTCAGGTCCACCACGTTCGTATATTGACTCGTCAGCAGTTGGTTCCAGATCCGGCTCGTTTCCGGCGGGGGAATGGTGTTGCGGTACTTCCGGTTCATGTAGTCCGACAACGTAATCTCGTTGCCGATCAACTCATCCATCAGCACCAGGCTGCTATCGGCAGGAACAAGGATGGTCGTCCGCTGCGAATCGAAGATGCTGGCCCAGAAACGCACCTCCACTGGAACCCCGGCGTGCCGGTGCTCCTCTCCCCGAAGCCACCAGCCGATGCCCAGAGCCAGGCATACGACGACGCCGATACCCACCGCAACATAGATCCAGAAGAAGGACATCTTCGGGGGAGCATCCGCCGCATCTCCGTCGCCAACGGCTGACGGCGGATAGCCGGCCGAAGAAGGAGCCGGGGGAACCGAGTTAACCGTCTCCTGTACCGTTCCCATGGGAAGCTCCCGATGGTGAAACTCGGGCACATAGCTCCCTTTGGGAATCGTCAGGACGATCGGCTCATCCTTGCCCTCGGTCGCAAAGTACTCCTGCAGGCGAAGCCGCAGGAAGCGCGCCTGGGAGCGGACGATCGAGTCCTCTCCCATGTGGTATCCCTCGTTCCGGCCGAAGACCTCCGTGCCGATACGCTGCTCATTAATCGAATCAGCCTTCCCCATCTGCTGCTGCTCGCAGATGAACTGGAGGAAGGTCGCGAGCTTGCGCGACTTGCGAAAGAGGGCGGAAGAGAGGATACGGGAGACAAGAAGCCGCTGCTGTTCTATCGATGGAGGGTCGGTAACAGGCTTCGCGGTAGACATACCTACTCCCCTCAATGCCTTATTCACCTGCAATTCACCGTGAAATTAACGGACATCCGTGAACGCGTTTGGCCAAAGGCAAGAGGCGACAGATACATTGTAACGAGATTGACGGGTGCTGGCGACGCTTGTGTACACGGCACGGTACGGTCCGTTACAGAAAATCCCGTCGGAAGAGTTACGGATGACGCTTTCCTCCTCGATACCCCGTCCCGAAGTCAGCGGTGAGAGCCAGGCGCCCTCTTCCTCTCCCCGGCTCGCCTCCCTTGATGTACTGCGCGGACTCACCATCGCCCTGATGATCATGGTGAACACCAGCGGCGACGGAGCTCACACCTTCCCCTTCCTCTCCCATGCCCCCTGGAACGGTTGCACCCTGGCAGACGTCGTCTTCCCCTGCTTTCTGTTCATGGTGGGCATCTCCATCGTCTTTTCCCTTCGCGGCAAGCTGCGGAAGGGCGTCCCCTCCTCGACGATCCTCCTGCAGGCCGCGAAGCGAACGCTGGTTCTGTTTGCCATCGGGTTGGCGGTGAGCTCGTTCCCGCACTACACCTTGCATACCTTCCGGGTCTTCGGTGTGCTGCAGCGAATCGCCATCTGCTTCTTCGTCGCCACGCTTCTCTATCTCAAGGCGAAGCCAAAGACATTGATCGTCGTAACGGTCTCGATCCTGCTTGGCTACTGGATCCTGCTGCGCTGGGTTCCCGTTCCCGGCTTCGGCATGCCGGGCGTCGATGTGCCCTTCCTCGACCCGGTCGGCAACTTCCCGGCATGGCTGGACCGCCACCTGTTGCCCGCCAGCCACCTTTACCGCGCAGGCTTCTACGACCCAGAAGGACTGCTCAGCTCGGTTCCCTCGCTCGCTACCGCCCTGCTCGGCGTACTGACCGGCATCTGGATCACCCGTCACGGAGTGACCTCCGCCACCGCCCGCGGCCTGCTGACCGCCGCAGTTTCGTTTCTGGCGCTGAGCGGCTTGTGGAGCATCTGGTTCCCGCTGAACAAACGGCTCTGGACCAGCTCCTTCGTGCTCTTCAACGCCGGTCTCGGCTTGCTGGCGTTGTGGTTCTTCTTCTGGCTGATCGATCTCCGGCCCGGAAAGAAACGCTTCCTCGAACCGGCGCTGGTCTTCGGCACCAACTCTTTGGCGGTGTACGCCTTCTCAGAGTTCTTCGCCGGAACCCTGGATTCCATCCGCCTGCCCAGCCATCGGACCGTGCAACAGTGGCTCTTCCACCCGCTCACTCTGGTCTTCCCGAACCTCTATGTCGCGGCGCTGGCGTACGCTCTTCTGTTCGTCGGCGTCTGCTACCTGCCCATGCTGCTGCTCTATCGGAAACGGATCTTTATCAAGATCTGAGGAACCTCACGAAACTGGGTGCCCCATCTATCGCGAAGCGATGGGTGGGAAATTCGAGCAAAGCTCGAACCGTTTTTCGTTTGTCATTTCACAGCGAACATTGTCCCGTATGAACATTCCCATGGTATGGGCTCTCGGATCGGTCGATCCGCCCCTTAAATCCGATCTTGCCTCCAGACCTTCCTCTCCTATAAATTCGTAGCCCTACTTGAAATTCGAAATATATGTTCGAATTTAAAACCTCAGGGAGACGATGCAAAAGAAGGCAAAACCCCGCACCTACCACGCTCATCGTGAGCGTCAGCGCCGCCGGATTCTGGATGCGGCCCAGTCCCTGTTTATTGAACAGGGCATCGAGCGGGTCACCATGGCCGAGATCACGTTGGCCAGCGGTCTGCAGCCTTCAACCATGTATCAGTACTTCTCCAGCAAGGACGACATCGCCTGGGAGCTCGTCAGCGAATTGCTGGCAGGAGCGGCCATCCAGGTGAAGCAGCGCATCGAAGGCGCTCCGAATGCACTTGCCGTGATCACCGCGTTTCTGGAGTTCATGGCCGATGAGCTCTCCGGCAACCAGGCGGCGGTTCGCTTTCTGGCGGAGTTCGATGCCCGGTATGCGCATGACTGGCCGGTGGACCGGCTGCTTACGCTTGAGTCGCAGATCGCTCCCCAGCCATTCCGGTTCTTCACGGACCTCATTCGTAGCGGGATCGCCGACGGCTCACTGCGCGCCGATCTCGATCCGGAGCTGACCATGCACGCCGTGATGAACGCGGTCATCGGAGCGCAGCGCAGGCTGGCTTCGCTCGGCAGAAAGGTCGAGATCGAGTACGGCCAGCCGATCGATCGTCTCTTCCGGGAGACGCTCCGCATTCTCCTGCTCGGTTTGCGCGCCCCGGAAGCTCCAGTCACAAGTTCCTCGAATACACGGAAACGCACCGCCAGAAAGAGGTCGTCATGAATCACCTGTCACGCTGTCAGATCGGTCTCGCGGCTATCCTTGCTGTCCTCGTTCCTGCGGCAGCCGCCGCCGCAACTCCAAAGACGCCGCGTCAGGATCTCGCTGCCGACGCGGGGTGGAAGTTCCAGCTTGGCGACGCCGCCGGCGCGGAGAATCCATCCTTTGCCGACTCATCTTGGCGCACCGTCGATCTACCCCATGACTGGAGCATCGAGAGCAAGCCGGACAAGGACAACCTCAGCGGTACAGGCGGCGGCTTTTTCCCCAACGGAATCGGCTGGTATCGCAAGACCTTCACCGCACCTCGCGAGTGGAATGGCAAACGGGTAACGGTTCAGTTCGACGGCGTCTACCGCGACGCCACGGTCTATCTGAACGGCCACAAGCTGGGGATACATCCCTACGGCTACACCTCCTTCACCTTCGACCTCACCCCCGACCTGAAGCTCTCCGGGACGAACGTACTGGCCGTGCGCGTCGACAACTCAGCGCAGCCAAACAGCCGGTGGTACAGCGGATCGGGAATCTACCGGCATGTTCATGTCATCGCGACCGAACCGACGCATGTGGCGCACTGGGGTGTCTTCGTGACGACGCCAGAGGTATCGACCACCTCTGCCAAGGTCTCCATCAGGACGCGCGTCACGAATGAATCCGCACAGACAGCCGGAGCCACCGTCGAGACCACGCTGCTCGACAAGACCGGCAAAACCATTGGCACGGCGCACTCCAATCTGAACCTTGCCTCCGGCAAAGAGGACGAGACAGCGCAGGAGGTTGCCGTAGCCAATCCTGCGTTATGGACACCCGAGACACCGACGCTGTACCGGGCCGTTTCCACAATTCGCAAAGATGGCAAGGTCGTCGATCAGGTCACGACCTCCTTCGGCATCCGCTCCCTCACGTGGTCAGCAGAGAAGGGCCTGCTGCTCAACGGCAGATCCATCAAACTTACCGGCGGCAGTGTGCATCATGACAACGGTCCGCTAGGCGCGGCTGCCTTCGATCGTGCGGAGGAGCGCAGGGTTCAACTCATGAAGGCCGCAGGGATGAATGCGGTGCGCACCGCCCATAACCCTCCGTCGCCTGCGTTTCTCGATGCGTGCGACCGCCTCGGCCTCCTGGTGCTGGATGAGCCCTTCGATGTGTGGCAGGCGCATAAGGTGAAGTTCGACTACGGCAGCAACTTCGATGAGTGGTGGAAGCAGGACATCTCGTCCATGGTGCTTCGCGACCGCAATCATCCCTCGATCGTGATCTGGGGCATCGGCAATGAGATTCCYGAGCTCGAAGTCGATCGAGGCGCTCCGCTCGCTAAACAGCTTGCGGACCAGGTCCGTGCGCTCGATAACACCCGCCCGCTCACACTCGCATTTCCTGGAACAACCACCATGCCCACCGCCCAGGCGGTCTTCTCGCAGCTCGACATCACCGGCTACAACTACAACCTGATCCCTACCTACGCCAAAGACCACGAACAGTTGCCCTCGCGTCTCATGCTGACCACCGAATCGTGGCCGGCGAAGGCCTTTCCGCTATGGGCAATCACACACGACAATCCCTACGTTCTCGGCGACCTCACCTGGACCGCCATGGACTACCTTGGCGAGTCGGGCATCGGTGCGTGGCAGTATGGCACTCCCGAACAGGCCAAGATGGCCGAGCAGGCGGGCGGCATGATGGCGAACACCAGCATGGTCGACCAACTCTTCGCAGGGATGGCGAAGGGTGTCGACGTTATGGCTGAGATGGCTAAAGGTTCGTCCGACCCAATGGCAAAAGCAGCCATGCAGTTCTTCTTCCACCCGTACCCATGGCACGCCGCAGTCTGCGGCGATCTCGACATGACCGGCTTCCGTAAGCCGCAGTCCTACTATCGCGACATTCTTTGGAACGGCGGCGATCGTGTCTACGCGACCGTCCGCCTGCCTGAGCCGGAAGGCAAAAAGATCATCGCCATCATGTGGGCGACCTATCCTACACTTCCCACCTGGAGCTGGCCGGGCCAGGAAGGCAAAGAGATGCAGGTTGAGGTCTACTCCGGCGCAGAGAAGGTGCGGCTGTTCCTGAACGACAAGCTGATCGGAGAAAAACCGACGGGGCGCGAACAGGAGTTCAAAGCTGTCTTCTCCGTACCCTATGCCCCGGGAACGCTGAAGGCCGTGGGTGTGCGGGGTGACCGCGAAGTCGCCCAAAGCATCCTCACCACCGCAGGCAATGCAACCAAACTACGGCTCACAGCAGACCGGGCGATACTACAGGCCGATGGAGAAGACCTTTCGTTTGTGACAGTAGAAGCGGTTGACGATCAAGGACGTTTTCAGCCCCATGCCGAACAGGAAGTCCAGTTCTCTATCAGCGGCCCAGGCGCCATTGCCGCCGTTGGAAACGGAGACGGACAGGATGCGGACTCATATCACGCTGAGCGGAGAAAGCTGTACCAGGGCCGGGCTCTGGTAGTGATTCGCACCTCCAGGAAAGCAGGAGCCATCAAGCTGACCGCTGCGAGCGCTGGACTGACTGATAGCACTGCAATGATTGACGCAAAGGCAGCTCCGTCGCAGGCGGAGCTCCAATAGAGCATTTTCCCTGCAGGTGGAGTGTAGGGCTTCCGTATCTATGGGCGTTTTCCGCAATGAAAACGCCGCTGCACGCCTCTCCCCGGGATACCCAGCAACGGGGAAAATGCTCTACGCGCAACAGAACCTATCATCCACAGCCGCCTATCCCGCCTGCTTCACCTTCGACAGATTCACCAGCGACACCGCAGCCAGAATCACAAACATGCCCGTCCACTCATACACGCCCATCCCCTCATGCAGCAGCCAGATCCCAAGGATCGACGCCACAATCGGATTCACATACGCATACGTCGCCACCTTCGTCACCGAGACGTGATGCAGCAACCACACATACGCCGTAAACCCGATCAACGCACCGAAGACCGTCAGATACGCCAGCCCCAATACTGCGGGCCGCGTCCACCGAGCCTCTGCCCATGAGCCCATCGCCGTAGCGATCAGCAGGTTCAATCCGCCGCCAAGCAACAACTGCCAGCCGGCCAGCACCATAGGATCGCGCTGCATCTTGAACCGCTTCGACATCACCGAGCCAATCGCCCAGCTCAACGCCGCACCCAGCAGCAGGACACTGCCGAAGACCTTACCCGTACCGCTGAACGAGATGTGACGGACCGTCGGCCACAGCAGCGTCATCAAACCGCCGAATCCAAGCAAGAGCCCCGCCCAGCCACGCCTGGTAAGTCCGTCACCGCCGGGGACCAGAGAATCCAGCAATGCGATAAAGATCGGAATCGCAGCCAGCACCATAGCCGCAAAGCCGGAGTCCACCGTCTTCTCTGCCCACACCAGCAGACAGTTATTGCCCACCAGCATGAACGCGCCCAGAATCGCGCAGCGCCAGATCTCGCCCGAGGTGATCCGGATCGATTGCCGGTTGAAGAAGCACAGCAGAAAGATGAACGGAGCCGACAGGAAGTACCGCAGGCCGCTGATGATCGGCGGAGCCAGATCGATCACCGCGTAGTGAATGGCCAGAAACGTCGATCCCCAGATCAGATAAATGCACGCAAAACACAGGATGATCTGTGCCATGAATTTCCGGGAGGTATGCATCGGCGATCCCTTATGATTTCACACGATGCCCGGACTTCAGGAACATACGTTGCTCTGGCTGGAACAGCTTGCCTCGATGCTGGGACGGCGGCCCTCCCAGCCGAAGCATCTGCGTGTTGGTGAGCGCGGCGAAGACGCTGCCTTCTGGCATCTGCGGCGGCATGGCTACACGGTCGTCGCCCGGCGATGGCGCTGGGCCGGTGTTCCCGGCGGCGACGTCGACCTCATCGCCTGGCATGGTCCAACACTCTGCTTCATCGAGGTGAAGACACGCAGCAAGCGCGACCTCGCCAGATCATCGGACACCTGATCGACTCCGCCTGCAACAACCACCAGCGCTTCGTCCGCCTGCAGATCGAGCGCGAGATCCATCTGCCCGGCTACAAGCAGGTGGAATGGGTCGCCGTGCAGCACTATGCGGACCGCCCGTGGAAGGATCTTCTGAACCTCTGGGAGGGACTCAACCGGCATCTCGTGCACGTTATCGCGCATACCCAGAAGCCTCACCTCGCCCATGAGTGGATCACGCCGGACCGGGCCTGGACCCTCGGCTTCCTGATCGAGGACTACATCGCTCACATGGGCCACCATCTCCTGCAGATTCTTCCAGAGTGAACAAATTTACCGCTGCGGGTGTCTAATCTAGTGAGAGCGAAAGGGATTTGAGCATGAGCGGATTGATGGATGCACCGGTCTACGATGAGCAGAGAGAAAGGCGCAAGACAGCCCTGCTGATCGCGGCGGGTGTGCTGGTAGTGCTGCTGGCCATCCTCTTCGTCGCCGGCTTCATCGCCGGACACGGCTGGTTCTTCACCAATCTCCCCGCCGAGCACAAGGTCGACCGCTTTTTGACCGCGATTGAGAAGAAAGACTTCGACACCGCCTACGGCGTCTACGTCAACGACGACAACTGGAAGGC
>NZ_JBFRCY010000011.1:0-18164 GCF_052113305.1 Terriglobus sp. YAF25 | reverse complement strand
GGACAGGCAAGGTCCGTGAGGTATTACCGCTCTACACCGTCAATGAACGTACAAACGACTCCGCCGTACGGCAGATTATGCGATGGACATTCCGCCCTTACCTCAAGGATGGTGTGCCTCAACAGATGGAGGGTGTTCTCTCGTTCACCGTGGATACCAGGAAATGGGGTCCAAAAGAACCGCTGACCGATGCCGAGGTGCGGAAGTTGGCAACCAACATTGTTGAGCCCAAGGTCGACGGCAGCAAGTATCCAAAGGGAACGACGTATAGCCTGTGGGCTGCCATTGATTCTGATGGCCAGGTTATCGAAGCGATGACCGGTGATGGTCCACATGAGCTATGGGGACCTTGCTATGACGCCATGCGTTCATGGCACTTCAGCCCGCTGATGGAGAATGGACAACCCCGTCCCTATCGAGCGAATTTCATCTTTCACATCAACTAACGTCTTTTCTTTTTCGCCTTCTTCTCCCGCTGAATCGACTTCTTCGACCGCTTCTTCCCCGCGCCCTTCGGCGGTTTGTACGGATGGGCACCGGGTTTTGCCGGACGCTCTCCGTCCGCAGGCGCGAATGGACCGCTCTCGTCTTCCAGAATGGCAAACTGCAGGCGCCGATTCACGCGGTCCACGCGATCGAGCAGCACTCGCACCTTCTGCCCCATGGCATAGCAGCGCCCGTTACGGTCTCCACAGATGCGGCGTGAGCCCTCATTGAAGTAATAGCGATCGTCGCGCAGCGAGTCGATCGGGACCAGGCCCTCCACGAAAAGACCATCGAGCTCGACGAAGAGGCCGTACTTGGTGGCCGACAGGATCATCGCGTCGAAGTCTTCGCCGACACGGTCCTGCATGAACTTGATCTTCTTCCACTCGATCAGCTCACGCTCGGCATCTTCGGAGCCGCGTTCACGCTCGCTCGACTCCTGCGCGATGGAGGCCAACTCGCTGGCCATGATGGGGCCTTCCAGATCGGCAGCATGCTTCGTGAAACGGGCATTGCCCCACGGCGCCGGCTTGTCGCTCAGCACGGCGCTGCCCATGGGATTGGCTCCGCTCTGGAGCAGGTCTTTGACAATGCGATGCACGATCAGGTCTGGATAACGGCGGATCGGCGAGGTGAAGTGCGTATAAGTCGGCGAGGCCAGCGCGAAGTGGCCTTCGTTCTGTTCGGAGTAGACAGCCTGCTTCAGTGAACGCAGCATAAGGTAGGCGAGGATGCGTTCCTCGGGCTTGCCCGCAATGCGCTCGGTCAGCATCTGGTACATGCGCGGCGTCACCGGAATCGCTTCGGTGACCTCGTGCGTCTTGGCGGCGCGTCCGCTGCCGCGTGCATCGCGCCGGTCTCCGCGTGTCTGGATCTTGCGTACCGGCAGATTGCCGATGCCGAGTGAGTAGCCGAAGCCGGCCGCCGTCTCTTCGAACTCGACAACGCGCCGCGCATCAGGAGGTTCGTGAATACGGTAGATGCCCGGCACGCCCTGTGACTCAATCCAGGTAGCCACGCACTCATTGGCTGAAAGCATGAACTCTTCGATCAGGCGATGCGCCCAGATGCGTTCGGACCGCACGATCCCTTGCATCTCGCCGGCTTCGTTGAACTGCACCACAGGCTCAGGAAGATCGAAGTCGATGGAGCCACGCCGTACGCGTTTACGATTCAGAAGGCGCGAGAGCACCTCCATGCGCTTGAACTCGGGCACCAGGTCGGCGAACTCGCGCAGAGCATTGGCGTCGTCATCGAGCACACGCTGCACGTTGGTGTAGGTCATGCGCTGTGCGGAGCGGATGATGCCTTCCATCACCTGGTAGCGCAGTACCTCGCCACGCTGGTCGATCTCCATGACGCAGGAGAGAACCAGCCGATTCTCGTGCGGCCGCAGCGAGCACATATCGCTGGAGAGCTCCTGCGGCAGCATTGGAATGGCCCGGTCAGGAAAGTAAACACTGGTGCCGCGCAGGCGCGCTTCAAGATCGAGTGCGCCTCCAGGCAGGACATACTCAGCCACGTCCGCGATGTGGACCTGCAACTCCCAGTTGCCGCTGGGCAGAAGGCGGGCGTGTACGGCGTCGTCGAAGTCCTTTGCAGTTTCGCCGTCGATGGTGACGATCGGGAAGCTGCGGAAGTCGATGCGGCCGCTCTCCCTGGGGTGCGTTCCGAATCCATTCCAGGGTGTCGATTCGAGCTCGTGAATGTACGCTCCATTGAGCTCTGCCGCCTGCGCGCGCGCCTCTTCGAGGACGTCGTCAGGGAAGACGTGCGGCAGATGATGCTTGCGGATAATGATCTCGACGTCGACACCGAAGGCGTCTTTGTCGCCCAGCACCTCGATGATGCGGCCGGTTGCCGGACGGGCAGTCGTGGGGAAGTCGGTGATCTCCACATCGACAGCCATGCCTTCGAGGTTGCGCCAGTCTTCCTCAAGCTGTGCGCGTGCTTCTTCTCCCAGCACACGATGTGGCGAGCCCTCTTTTTGCAGAGGGACCTCCAACCCGTCAGGGATGAGGATCGGCTGCGTCATGCGCTCATCGAGCGGTGTGACATAGTTGCCACGCACCAGCGGAGAGTCGTGACGCTTCTGCGGACGGGCGTAGTGGAAGATGCCGACAATCGTTGGGTGCTTGCGATTGAGCACGCGGGCGATACGTCCGGACCGACGGCCGTCGCGTTGCGGTGGGCCAACCTCCACCAGCACCTGGTCGCCCTGCATGGCTCCGTTGATCTCCGGCGGAGGGATGAAGATGTCGTCCTCACCGGGTACCCGAACAAAACCGAAGCCGTCACGATGCAGGTCGAGCTTGCCGGAGACGAGATTGTCGCGATTGAACGATGCGGCAGTGGGATACCTGCCGCGCCTGGTGGAGGTCGCTCCGCCAGGCGTCCCGCGGTCGTTCGGCTTCGGCACCGCCCACTGATCGTGATCGACCTTCTGCAGCGCGCCGCTCGCCGTCATGCGGGCAAGGTGTTCGAGTAGCAGACGGCGTTCGCGGCCTCCGCCGAGGCCGAGCTCACGGATGAGTTGCTTATAGCCTGCGCGTCCGCCGGGAGAGCGTTCGATCAGCCGGAGGAGCTCGCGGTCGGTCTGGGGATAGTTTCGGCCTGCCATCGTCCCCTCAAGCATAAAGGGCGCGGAGGTGACCGCGCCCTTTAGAGCATTTTCCCTGTTGCTGGGTATCCCGGAAAATGCTCTATCGAGTGAGCATGTATTTCTCGATACGGCCAAAGAGACCCCAGCCGAAGGTGACGTCATTGGTGAGGGTGCCGTGCATCAGCTTCAGACGATGTTGTGCCTTATCCAGGACGATCTCGCCGGACATGGCGGCGAAGACACGGGATTCCATCGAGGGCGGCGTGAAGTTCGGATTGGGAACRAAAGCGAGAGTAGTCGCCTCTGGACTATCGGACTTTACTGACCAGTAGAAGGCATCCGGCATCATGCGCAGCATCTCTTCGGCACGCTTATCGTCCTCGCGGCCGCTCTTGCGCTGCTTCTCCTGTTCGCTGGGGCTGGAGACGAAATCGGTGATCTTACGGTCTTCTGTGGCGAGTTCGGCTGGGGTCAAGGGCCGGCCATCGGTACGGATCTTCTTCTTTATCGCTCCGCTATCCGTCTCAATGACGTAGAAGAGGGCATCTTCGCCGGGCTTCTGATAGTGCGAACGGTACTGCCACCGTGTATGGTCRGCGTGGTCGGCGACGATCTCCGTCTGCATGACCTGGCGCGCCAGGTTCTGGGCGGCGGTGTCCTGTTGTGCAAAAGCAGGAAAAGCAAAAATAGTCAGCGCTGCAACAGCAGCAATCGATCGGGTACCCATCAGGACGGGTTCCTCCTTGAGCTTGCTGACCCAGTTGGATGCATCTTTGTCGCGGCTGGTTTACAGGATGCGTGCAAGCTGCTGATTATATTGGGCTATATCGGGAGAAGAAGGCAACCCGGGATCCGTCTAAAGCGGGGCTCCCGGGTTGCGGAATAGTCACAGTCAGGCGATCACTGCGAGCTTCGCGCGCTTTCCAAGCCGCACGGGGATACGTGCGGGCAATTCGGTGACCGTAAGGAAGGCATCCTTATGGACATTGCCGTCGATCCGCACAGCGCCCTCGGCAACCTTTCGCGTCGCTTCTCCAGCAGAAGCGGCGAGACCCAGAGCGACGAGAAGCTTCGCGACGCGCACGCTGGAGTCCGTGATGGCGAGCGCTTCCGGAGAGATCTGTACCTCCTCCAGGTCGTCCGCGATGGCCTTCTGCTGGAAGGTGCGCGCCCAGTTCTCCTCGGCGTGTACCGCTTCCGCTTCTGAGTGGAAGCCGGCCGTGATGGTGCGTGCCAGGTTCTTCTTCGCCTGCATGGGATGAAGCGCCCCTGAAGCGACATCGGCGCGCATCTGGTCGATGGCAGACTGCGGCAGGTCGGTGAGGAAGACCCAGTACCGCCACATCAGCTCATCGGAGATGCTCATCAGCTTGCCGTACATCTCACCCGCCGGCTCCTTGATGCCGATGGCATTGCCGAGCGACTTCGACATCTTCTGCACGCCGTCGAGGCCTTCGAGGATGGGCGTCATCAGGATGATCTGCGGAGCCTGTCCGTGAGTGCGTTGCAGGTCGCGGCCGCGCATCAGGTTGAATTTCTGATCCGTGCCGCCCAGCTCGACATCACACTTCAGTGCAACCGAGTCATAGCCTTGCGCCATGGGGTACAGCAGCTCGTGGACGTGAATGGGCTGCTCCTCCTGGAAGCGCTTATGGAAGTCTTCGCGCTCCAGCATCTGCGAGACGGTAAACTGCGCTGCCAACTTGACAATGCCGGCGTAGCCAAGCTGGTCGAGCCACTCCGAGTTGTAGCGGACCTCGGTCTTGTCCGCGTCCAGAATCCTGAAGACCTGTTCTTTATAGGTCTCGGCGTTGGCGTCGATCTCTTCGCGCGTGAGCGGCTTGCGCGTCTGGCTCTTACCGGTGGGATCGCCGATCAGGGCGGTCGAGTCACCGATCAGGAAGATGACGGTATGGCCCAGGGTCTGGAAGTGCTTCAGCTTGCGCATCAGCACGGTGTGGCCAAGGTGCAGATCGGGCGCCGTAGGGTCGAAGCCGGCTTTGATGCGCATAGGGGTACCGGTCGCGATCGACTTCTCGATGCGTTTGGCCAGGTCCTCCAGCGGAATGATCTCCGCCGCGCCCTTGGTGATGAGGTCAAGCTGTTCCTGCAGTAATGGAAAGGTCATGATGTCGCACCTTCAAGTATAGAAGGCGGGCGTGGGATACTTGCGGGCATGGATGTCGAAGGTGTCCGTAAGTTCCTGCGCTCCCTGCCTCACGTCGCGGAGACCCGCCAGTGGGGCGACAACCTCGTCTTCTGGGTGGGCGATAAGACCAAAGGCGGAAAGATGTTCGCCCTGATCAATCTGGACGACGAGTCCCGCCTGGGCCGGCAGCCGGTGGTCTTCAGCTTCGCCGCCGATCCGGAGCGGTTTCACGAGCTGCTGGAGATTGAAGGAGTGTTACCCGCGCCTTACCTGGCACGGGCAAAGTGGATTGCTCTGGCAGGCTGGAACGTCTTCCGCAAGGCCGAGCTGGAAGACCTGCTGCGCCAGGCTCATAACCGCGTCTTCGAGAAGCTGCCGAAGAAAGTGAAAGCAGCGCTCTGAGTAGCCTAGACCCTGGGTGCCCCATCCATCGCAACGCGATGGGTGGGAGATTCGCGCGTTGCGCGAATCAAGTTTCTGCTGTATCGACAGATTTATCAGGTGAGAGATAGTTCGAGGGATGGCGGCTATGAACTGCACGGCTCCTACTTTATTCGAGCTTCGCTCGAACGTCCCACCCATCGCGAAGCGATGGATGGGGCACCCAGAGTACGGGATCCGAATCTGTCGATAAACCCTAAATCTTCGCCATCCGCAGCCGCAACGCATTCGCAATCACCGACACCGAACTGAAGCTCATCGCCGCCGCAGCAATCATCGGGCTCAACACAATGCCAAAGATGGGATACAGTGCTCCCGCGGCAACCGGTACGCCCAACGCGTTGTAAATAAAGGCAAAGAACAGGTTCTGCCGGATATTGCTCATGGTTGCTTCACTGAGCCGGTAGGCACGCAGGATGCCGTTGAGATCGCCCTTCACAAGCGTGACTCCCGCCGTCTGCATGGCGACGTCGGTGCCGGTTCCCATGGCGATGCCGACATCGGCCTTTGCCAGGGCGACCGCATCGTTGACGCCGTCGCCTGCCATAGCGACAACATGCCCCGCCTGCTGCAGTTTCTCAATCGCCTCGCGCTTGCCGGCGGGCAATACCTCGGCAATGACCTGGTCAATTCCCAGCTGTGAGGCCACGGCCTCTGCCGTCGCTCGGCTGTCGCCGGTCAGCATCACAATCGCAAGACCCTCGTTGTGCAGTTGGCGTAAGGCCTCGCGGGCAGTGGCTTTGATGGGATCCGCGACAGCGAGAGTGCCAAGCAATATGTTGTCCTGCGCCAGGAATACGACCGTCTGCCCTTCGCGGCGCAGCTTGTCGGCTTCAGTGGAAGAGGTATCGATTCCCAGCTCCTGCATCAGGGCGGTGTTGCCGAGTGCGATGGTGGCATTGTCGACATGGCCGCGAACGCCTTTACCGGTGATCGAGGAGAAGTTCGTGACGGGCAGCAAGCTAAGGCCGCGTTCTTTGGCCGCGGCAACGATCGCGGCTGCCAGTGGATGCTCGCTGGCGTTCTCCAGGCTGGCCGCCAGCCGCAGCAGACGAGCTTCCTCTATGCCATAGGTCCTGATCGCGGTAACGCGCGGTTTGCCCTCGGTAAGTGTGCCGGTCTTGTCGAGAACCAGGGTGTCGACCTTGCGCAGTGTCTCGATCGCTTCAGCATTGCGGAAGAGCACACCGATGTGTGCGGCCTTGCCGCTGGCGACCATGATGGACATCGGCGTCGCCAGTCCCAGAGCGCAGGGGCAGGCGATCATCACGACGGCGACAGCAGAGACGAGTGCATGCGCCAGCCGCGGTTGGGGTCCCACGAGAGCCCACGCAACGGCAGCGAGTACAGCGGCAAGGATGACGGCGGGAACAAAGTAGCCGGCGACCTGGTCGGCAAGACGCTGAATCGGGGCGCGGCTGCGCTGTGCCTCGGCGACCATCTGCACGATCTGGGAGAGCAGACTCTCGCGACCAACGCGCTCGGCACGCAACACCAGCGTTCCCGTACCGTTGACTGTAGCTCCGGTCACGCGGTCGCCTGCATGCTTCTCTGCCGGTATGGGCTCGCCCGTCATCATCGACTCGTCGACAGAGCTTGCACCTTCCGTGACCACGCCATCGGCGGGAATCTTTTCGCCGGGACGAACGCGGAGAAGATCGCCGGCGTGAACCATGTCGAGTGGAACATCCTCTTCGGTTCCGTCTGTCTTGATGCGCCGCGCCGACTTCGCCGCAAGGCCAAGCAGACTGCGGATCGCCTCTCCGGTGCGCGCACGCGCCTTCAGCTCAAGCACCTGACCCAGCAGCACCAGCACCACGATGACAGCGGCGGCTTCAAAGTACACCGGCGCCTCTCCCATCTCATCGCGAAAGGCAGCAGGGAAGAGATCTGGGAAGAAGAGCGCGGCCACACTATAGCCATAGGCAGCAGCGACCCCAAGGCCAATGAGCGTAAACATGTTCAGGTTGCGTGTGCGGACGGACTGCGCCGCCCGTTCGAAGAAGGGCCATCCTCCCCACAGCACGACCGGTGTACTGAGCGCCATCTCCAGCCAGTGAAGCGTACGCCCACCGAAAAGATGCTCCGCGCGCATGCCGCTCATGGCGGCCACAAAGACCGGAGCCGTGAGGATCGCGCAGATCCAGAAGCGGCGGCGCATGTCAGTGAGCTCAGGGTTTTCCTGCTCTTCAACTTCGATCGTCCGGGGTTCCAACGCCATGCCGCACTTGGGGCAGTTACCGGGATGGTCACTCACCACCTCCGGATGCATGGGGCAGGTGTACTCGGTGCGTGTGAGAGCTACAGGCACTGCCGGCTCAAGCGCCATGCCGCACTTCGGGCAACTGCCAGGTCCCTTTTGGCTAACCTCGGGGTCCATGGGGCAGATGTATTCCGCCGAGGTCTCAGCAGCGGTCGGAGGAGCCGCGGGCTTTGGGTTCAAATACTTCTCCGGATCGGCCTTGAACTTTGCAGCACAGTTCGGGCAGCAGAAGTAATAGGTCTTGCCCTGGTGCTCTGCCTTCGCAGGAGCGGTGGCCGGATTCACCATCATGCCGCAGACCGGATCTTTCTGCGCCGGCTGACTGACGATGTTGAAAGGGGACGACTTCGCGCCCTGGTGACTGCTGCCGTAGTGTTCGTGCTCCATCGCCATCTCCTCGATTATGCGACGTTCCGCCGCATGGGTGATGCATGGGAGAACGCATGGCCGAATTCGGCATTACACCGGAGAGCGGTGATCCAGGCAGTAAGCAAGCTGTAGCTTTGGCGTGATAGAGTCGCGATGCCCGATGAAAATTGAAAACAGCAATGCTGCGTCGTATCGCTGGACCGTTGGAATACTGCTTGGCGTCGGCGTCCTGGTGAACTACTTCGACCGTGTCAATCTTTCGGTCTCGCACGATGCTCTGGTGCAGACTTTTGGAATTACGCCATCGGTTTTTGGCCAGCTCTCAGCGGCGTATTCGTGGACCTATGCCGCGTGTCAGTTACCCACCGGGGTAATACTCGATGCCTTCGGCGTGCGTAAGGTCTCGCTCTACTCGATTGCCATCTGGGGCATTGCTTCGATTGCGGCCGCATTTGCACCCGGCGTGCTGCTGTTCTTCGCGGCGCGGCTGCTGCTGGGTATTGGTGAAGCTCCCACCTTTCCGGCGAATGCGAAAGCTGTCGGTGCATGGTTCCCGCAGCATGAACGGTCGCTGGCGACGGCGATCTTTGACAGCGCAGCAAAGCTGGCCAACGGGATCGGTGTGCCCTTGCTCGGGCTCTTGCTGTTACGCGTCGGCTGGCGAATGTCCTTTGGTTTTACGGCGGCGCTTTCGTTTGGGTATCTCGGGCTGTTTGCGCTGCTCTACCGCGAACCGGATCGCTTCACCATGCGAAACGTACTCCATCCGAGTTCCGAGACAGAGGATGCGGCTGCGATTCTGGCTCCGCCGATTCCGCTGACCCACCTGTTACGCGAGCGCAAAGTGATCGGTCTGGCAATCGGCGCGGGGTCGTACAACTACGTCTTCTATCTGTTGTTGACGTGGCTGCCGACCTATCTTGCAGAGACACTGCATATCTCGCTGCGGCAGTCGTTCCTCTTCACCTCTGCGCCCTGGCTGATCGCCACGGCCTGCGGCTTCTTCATCGGCGGTGTGCTGGTCGACTTTCTGATCCGTCGCGGCAAAGATGCGAGCACGGTGCGGCGTTCAGTTCTGTTGATCGGGACAACCTGTGGACTGGGATTGATCGGCGCGGCCTTTGCCCACGATGTTGTCTCGGCGCTGGTGCCCATCTCGATTGCGATCGGAGGTCTCTCCGCGGCATCACCCATCTGCTGGAGCCTGCCCTCGCTGCTGGTGCCGAATACAAGCACCGGCAAGGTGGGCGGCATCATGAACTTTTCGAACCAGCTCTCTGCCATTGCGGCGCCGATCCTGACCGGATATACCGTGCAGGCGACACATAACTTCACCTGGGCCTTCGGGATCGCCGCGGCGTACCTGGTGATCGGCGTGTTGTCGTACGCCTTCCTGCTTGGGCGGATTCAGCCCATCGATGTCCGGCGGGCGTTAGAGGCGTAGAACAGGCCGGGTGCCCCACATACCGGGGTCCCCAGCGAACGAAGTTCGTTGGGGTGGATACGCGAAGCTTATGTGGGAAATTCGAGCGAAGCTCGAACCGCTTTTTGTTTGTCATTTTGTAGGGCCGGGGTCCCCGACCAGCTTGCTGGTTGGGGTGGTCGACCAGTAGAAGCGGAGAAATCTGCTTTTCCGCACTCGCGGTTCCAAGTTCAAAGGCGGTGGCGCTTAGCGCGATACCCAGGTCCCAGAAGCGGGACCCGGGGCACCCAGCGTGTAGATCCCGCCTTAACTCTTCTTTACCAAAGCTCGTGTCGCACCCACCGAAATACCGCCATCGATCAGGATCGTCTGCCCGGTCACGTATCGGGAAGCCTCGCTGGCCAGGAAGACCACCGCACCGTCCAGGTCATTCGGAGCTCCCGGACGTTTGAGCGGGATGCGCTCGACCAGATACTGTACCCAGCCCTCATCTTCATACATCACGCGGTTCTGGCTGGTCTTGAACCATCCCGGAGCCAGCACGTTGACCGTCACACCGTGCTCTCCCCAGTCATCCGCAAGGCTCATCGTCAACTGCTTAATGCCGCCGCGGCTGGCGCCATAGGGTCCAAGACCTGCCGATCCACGCACGCTGGTGACCGAGCCGATATTGATGATGCGTCCGTAGCCTCGGGCGATCATGCCACGTGCGATGGTCTGTGCGACAAAGAAGGCTCCACGCAGGTTGGTGTCGAGGATGGTGTTCCAGTCCTCCCAGGTGACCTCAAGCGCCGGCTTCCGGATGTTGCATCCGGCGTTGTTCACCAGGATGTCGACCCTGCCGTAGACGGCATCGGCAGCCGGGCCGAAGGCGGTGATGCTCTTCTCGTCGCGCACGTCGAGAGTTAACGCGTGAGCCGTGACACCCATGCCGGCGAGCTCTTCCACGAAGGCGTCGCAGTCGCCGGCCTTGCGGCTGGTGACGATCAGCTTTGCGCCCGCACGTCCGAGGGCGCGAGAGAAGTACTGTCCCAGGCCGCGCGATGCCCCGGTAACAACGGCTACCTGTCCTGTCAGATCGAAGAGGTTCTCGCTCAACGCTTAGTTCTCCTTACCGGGTGCAACGACAACCTTGAGCAGACCCGCCTCACGCGCATGCAGACGCGCAAACCAGTCGGCAGCCTCTTCCAGCGTGCTGACGGCGGAGATCAGGGGCTTTACCGTGATGGCGCCTTCGGACATCAGGCGAATGGCTTCGACGTACTCACCTGCGGAGGAGCAAGAACCCTGCAGCCGGACCTCACGCGTGACCACGCGCTGCAACGGCAACGGAACCTCAGGCTGAATATTGCCGATCAGGCCGACCGTACCGCCGCGGCGTACGCATTCGATAGAAGCAACGACAGTCTCCGCACGGCCGACGGCTTCGAGGACGACATCCATGCCGAGATTGCTGGTCCGGCGCAGGATCTCGGCGACCAGGTCGTTGCCCGAAAGATGCAGCGTGTCCGGAATACCGACATCGACAGCCATCTGCAGGCGAGCAGCATCGACGTCGGCGATAGTAACGGAGCGTGCTCCGGCAGCGCGCGCGGCCTGGGCAGTCAGCAGGCCAATCATGCCGGCACCGATCACCAGGGCAGAGTCACCCGGCTTCAGTTGCGAGACACGCACGCCATGCAGCGCAACGGCGACGGCCTCCAACATGGCAGCCTCTTCGAAGGGGAAGTTTTCCGGCAACTGATAGAGGATGCGCTCGGGCACGGCAACGAACTCGGCAAAGGCTCCATGGCGGCGATAGTCTCCGCAGGAGACGCCCATCACCTGGCGGTTGTCGCAGAGGTTGACCTCGCCCCGTTTGCAGAACTCGCACTTACCGCAGTAAACGGTGGAGTCGAAGGTGACGCGATCGCCGGCCTTGTAGCCCTGTACTTCAGAGCCGACCGCGGCGATGATGCCTGCGGCCTCGTGGCCCATGACGATGGGTGGAATCCGGCGGCCGGAACCGCCATCGTAGCCGTGAACATCGCTTCCGCAGATGCCGCAGGCGGCGACCTTGATCAGAACCTCGTCGGCGGCAACGGCCGGGACGGGCATATCGATGACCTGCAGATGTTCGTACGCCTCAAGCATCAGGGCTTTCATGCGTTGTGCTTTCTCCTGTTGGGGATAAGCATACGGGCTGCTCCGTATGGCTGTCCTCTTGATTGCCCGGAGGCCAAAAATACGGTATTCTTTAACTTCCGCAGCAAGCCCGCGGCCCCGTTCTGGTGGCCTGGCGGCCCAAAGCGAGGCGAAACGCCCTCCCACTGCGCGAAAACACCTTCGTCAAACCTGATTGTCGGGAGACGACCTGGAGATTTGTCATGGCACAGACCTGTGAGTTTTGCGGCAAGGGACCGCAGTTTGGTAACAACATTTCGCACGCGCACAACGTTACCCGCCGCCGCTGGAACGTAAACCTGCAGGCCGTGAAGGCTGTGGTGAACGGCGCCAGCAAGCGCATCCGCGTGTGCACCAGCTGCATCAAGTCCGGTAAGGTCGTCAAGGCCTAAGCCGTTTCAAAAGAATAAGTTTCAGTCGCCCGGCAGGCGCGCAGCGTGCCGGGCTTTCTGTGTTAAGCACATAAACGCTGCACTGCAAATGGTGCAACTGTACGGCTCCTCAGAACACCGGCTTCCGCTTCTCCGCGCTCTGGAACAGGTTTACCGCCAGCACCATGATCAGCGGCTCCAGAATGTGCCGGAACCTCGCCTGCACGGTCACGAAGTAATACGGTAGCGGGTAGATCAGGAACGCCAGCGTCATTAGCCAGGCTGCCTTGCGCCGTTGCTTGATCGCCAGCAGCAATCCCAGCACACCCACCACGGTTCCGAAGGTGAAGTTCAACTCACGGCCGTACTCGACGTATTCCTTGTGCGGAATGACCGGTTGGGGCACGCCCGCCCAGAACATGTAGGCACGCAGTGCGCTTAGTTTCCAGAATTCGGGGCGATGGGTGTGAATCCACTCCTCAGCCAGCGCGCCGCGGTCTCTTACCCATTGCACTTCGCCTTTGGCGCGGTACTCGTCGATGATGCGTGTGTTTTCGAGTGGAACAGTCGTGCCCCAGGGGAAACCAACGGACCAGGAAGAGTTCCCCATATAGTTCTCCGCCCCGAAGTTGCTGCGGATAGGGATGAAGGCGTGCAGGACCAGGTAATTGCGAATCACCCATGGAGCCAGCAGGGAACCTGCAACAACACCGGCAACGACGGCGCGTTTGAACGCCTGTAGCCGATGTCCGGGAACACCCCAAAGCACCCACAGCGCCGCTACCGGGAGAAAGACCGTGGGGGTGGCGTTGGTCAACGCCAGCAGGCCACCCAAGATGCCGAAGATGGTCCATTGCCGCCATGTGCCGCCGCCGTTTTCGCGCATGCGCAGGGCGAGCACGAAGATCCAGGTGAAAAGGCAGCAGGTGAGGGTCATCTCCCAAACCCACTTCACAGCGAACTGCATGGCTGCGGGGTACAGAGCCCACAACCATGCGGACCACAGAGCGACCCTCGGGTTGAAGCAGCGGTAACCGATCTCGTAGACAGCGAGCRCCGTCAAGGCAGAGAACAAGCTGTTGATCGTGAGGATGAACCATGCCGACAGCGGACTATAGATACCGAAGAGCTTGAACGACGCGGCGATGAGGAAGGTATAAAGCGGAGGCAGCCATGCGGTGGGACCAGTATGTCCCTGGAAGGGATCGGCATAGCCGTAGCCAGTAACCAGAGCACGCGCGACGCGTCCGGCCTCCCACCCGAACTGAAAGTGGTCTTCAAAAAGACGGATGCGGTAGGTGTGGGCCAGGGTCATGTAGAGGACGCGGACGATGAGTCCCACCCAGAAGATCTTCCATGGCAGGCGAATCGACGTCTGTTGTTCGCTGCCGGCGATGTTGGCCATATTTCTTATTCAATCATCGTTGTCACCAGCTACCGCATTTTCCCTGTTACCGGGTATTCCGGAAGAGGCGTGTGACGGCATTTTCATTGCGGAAAATGCCCATAGATGCGGAATCCCTGCGCTACGCCTACAGGGAAAATGCTCTATGCTTCCCCCATGGCTCCTAATCCTTATGCTGCCGCCCTCGGAGATAACGATCCCGCAACCGTGCTGGCCACCACGCCGGCGAAGCTGAAGGCTCTGGTCGCAGGTCTCAGTGCTGAGCAGGTCAACACGCCGCCCACGCCGGGCAAGTGGAGTATCCGCGAGATCTTCGCGCACCTGGCCGACTGCGAGATGGCCTTCGGCTTCCGCCTGCGCCAGACGCTGGCCGTCGACAATCCTGAACTGCAGCCCTTCGATCAGGACAAGTGGGCCGAGCATTACGCGGCGTACGACTATACGACCGCAGTGGCGTTCTACGAGGCCTTCCGTGACTGGAACCTGAGGTTCCTCTCGACGGTGACCGACGAGCAGAAACAGCGCGGAGCTTCGCATCCAGAGCGCGGGTTCACACCCTTCTCTGTACAACTAGCGACCATCGCCGGCCACGACCTGCACCACGTCTCCCACATGGAGAAGCTGGTGGCAGGATTGAAGTCGTGAGCTTCCACAAGACCGGGTACCCCATGTCCCTTTAAAGGACATGGGTATTCGCGCTGGGCGCGAACCCTTTGTCTAATCTCCTCAACCTGCGTATCAGTTTTGAAAATCGGGAATGGGTCAGTTTGAAATCTCGGGCTTCCGTAGTCTCTTGAAGCCACAAATAACTAATCCGATTCCAGCCAAATAGCCAATTGCGGAGAAGATGTCATAACTAATGGAAGCAGTGTCTACTGGTGCCATTATTGAGAAATGCGGCGATCCTAAACGTACTAGCAACACAATTGTTGCTCCCGCGAAATAAAGTGCTGCCGAGGTTTTCCGTCTGATATTCATCGCACTGCGTCCATACTCTCAGAAATCAAACCGACCAACTACTTCTTTTTAGGGTCCGAGCTTCTTCGTTTCCGGTTCTGGCAATAGGAAACTAGCTCCTTAATCCGGAGCTACCCCACCCAATCCGCATTTCACGAAATAATGATCGGATGCGTCCGCTTCGCATCGGTATCGACTTTGGCACAACCAATACCTCCATCGCCCGTGCAGACGGTGCCGAGGTAACGCTCGCGCACTTCGCTGCACCGGCGGGAGAGACGCCGTCGTACCGGTCGCTGCTGTATCTGGAGCAGGTGCGGGAGAAGGGGCGTCCGCTGGTGCACTCCTACACCGGGCCGCGCGGCATTGAGCACTACCTTGCTGCCGACCACGAGGCATCGGGGACGCAAGGGCGCCTGATCCAGTCGCTCAAGTCCTATCTGCCGTCGCGGTCGCTGACCGGCACCGAGGTCTTTGGCCGCAGATACACCCTCGAAGACCTGATCGCACGCATCCTGACCGACGTACGGGTCGCAGCCGAGCGGCAGTTTGGTCATCCCATACGCAGCGTCACGGCGGGCCGCCCCGTACGTTTTGTCGGCTCGGAGTCGGAGGAGGATGATGCCTTCGCCGAATCGCGTCTGCGTCACGCCTTTGAGCTCGCCGGATACGAAGAGGTGCACTTTCAACTGGAGCCGATCGGCGCTGCCTATAGCTATGAGTCCTCCCTGGAGCATGACGAACTGATCCTGATCGGCGACTTCGGTGGCGGCACCTCGGACTTTTCGCTGTTGCATGTGGGGCCATCGTTTCGCACGCAGACAGACCGCGGTAAATCGATGCTTGGGACCTCGGGCCTGGGACTCGCGGGTGATGCCTTCGATGCAAAGATCGTGCGCAAGCTGGTCTCTCCGGCACTGGGGGCAGATACGCTGGCTCGCTCGCTGAAGAAGCTGCTGCCCGCTGTGCCGAACTGGATCTTCGCCAACCTGGAACGCTGGCACTATCTCTCGTTCTTGCGGACACGCAATGTCATGGAGATCCTGTCGCGGGCAGAACGCTCCGCGCTCGAGCCAGAGAAGATCACGGCGCTCATCACGCTCATCGATCGCGATCTCGGTTACCAGTTGCACCAGGCTGTACAGCGGACCAAGGTGCAGTTATCGCTGGAGGAGACCGCCGAGTTCTTCTTCCGGGACGACGATCTTGAACTGCGTGCAATGGTGAAGCGCAGCGAGTTCGAGGGATGGATCGCCGATGAGCTGGAGGCAATCGAGCAGGCGGTCGCGAGCCTGCTTGAGAGTACCGGGGTGCAGCCGCAGCAGATCGACCGAGTCTTCCTGACCGGCGGCACCAGCTTTGTCCCCGCGGTGCGGGCTATCTTTCATCGCATGATCGGCGAGGGCAAGCTGCGCACCGGCAACGAGTTCACTTCGGTGGCGCATGGGCTATCGCTGAGTCGATAACGCTCGACTTTTTGCTTTGTCATTTCGTAGAGTCGTGCAGAAATCTGCTTTTGTTGTTCCATTCTTCGCTCAGGGCTGGCGTGGCAAGCGGTACCTCAGCGGCTAAAGCCGCGTCATTTGCCACGCCGATACGGCACGGCTGAAGCCGTGCCCTTAAGCAAAACGAAAAGCATCCTCAAGTCTTGGATCTCGCGATGGACGAAGGGTCCGCTGATTTCAATACATATTTTGTAGCGCACTCCGCGACTTGCTTTTCCGTTCGCGCGACGCGCGAATGCCTTGCTTAAGGGGACGGCTTCAGCCGTCCCGTATCGGCTACGGAAGAAACGCGGCTTTAGCCGCTGAGGTACAACTTCTTTCTCACGCTTCCAGCAAGCCGTTCATATAATGGCCTGCATGCCGTCGTCGAAGAACAAACCCAGGACCTTCAAAGCCAAGCTGGAGCATCTCCAGGGAAATCTGGGATGGGTTGTCGCGTATCTTCCGTTTGACCCGTCGAAGGCCTGGCCGGAGCGGAAGCGGCTGCGGGTGCGAGGCGATGTCAATGGGTATGCTTTTCGCAGCTCGCTCTTTCCCAAAGGCGGTGGAGGCGGTTTCTTTCTCCTGGTGAACAAGGCGATGCAGAAGGGGGCAAACGCCGTGCCGGGTTCGGTGGTAACCATCACCATGGAGCCTGACCTGGAGGAGCGTGACTTCGGTGTGCCGCCTACCCTTGTGCCCTATCTGAAGAAAGACCGTGCGCTCAAGAAGTTTTACGACGAGTTTTCTGACTCTGYCAAGCATGACATTGCGCGCCATATGGCTGAGCCCAAGACGCCGGAGGCGCTGAAAGAGCGCACGGAGCGATTCCTTGAGCGCGTGATGCTCACCATGGAGGGTGAACAGATCACGCCACCGATCCTGGTTATGCTCTTCCGTGAGAATCCGCTGTCGGAGAGGGGTTGGAAGCTGATGACGAAGGTGCAGCGGCGCAACCACCTGCTGGGCATCTTCTACTACCGCACCCCGGAGAGCCGCGAGAAGCGAGCCCGCAAGGCCGTGGAGGAAGCACTAAAAGTGGCAGAGAAGAAGTTGACATAACATGCGATGCTTAACCACGTGAATGTAGATTTTGCCGCCGAGCAGTTAGCGCAACTTCAGCAACGGATTCAGCCGCTGCACAATGAGTTGGCCGCCCATCCTCTCTTCTCCTCCTTCCGCACCATGAACGACCTGCATCGCTTCATGGAGACGCACGTCTACGCGGTCTGGGATTTCATGTCGCTGCTGAAGGCGCTGCAGCGCGGTCTTACATGTGTCGAGGTTCCCTGGCTGCCCTCGCGAGACCCCGTCTCCTGCCATCTCGTAAACCAGATCGTTCTCGGTGAGGAGAGCGATGTCTATGCCCATCAGCACATGTCGCACTTTGAGCTCTATCTGCTGGCAATGCGTTCGGCCGGAGCTTCGACCCAGTCCATCGATGCCTTCCTTGCGCTTCTTCGTGGCGGCAGCGGTGTGCAGAAAGGGCTGGTAGCGGCTGTTGCTCCCATGGGAGCAGCGTCGTTCGTGCGTCACACCTTTGCGCTGATTGAGACCGGAAAGCTGCATACCATCGCGTCGGCGTTTACCTTCGGACGCGAAGACCTGATCCCGGAAATGTTCCAGGGCTTTCTCGAGCGGCTCGCACCAGAGCTGCAGCCGAAGCTCGAGCCCTTCCTCTGGTATTTGAACCGCCACATTGAAGTCGATGGCGGCGAACACGGACCGATGGCTCTGAAGATGGTGGCCAAGCTGTGTGGGAACGATCGGGCACGCTGGCTGGAAGCCGCAGACGCAGCTGAGGCGGCGCTGCACGCCCGCCTCGCATTGTGGAACTCGCTGGCCTAGGGAGTATCGGAAAAATTCAGCCCATACCCTGGGGCCATGTCCCTCGGGGAAAGGGGCCGGTTTCCTCTCCAAGGCGGAATTTTCGAGCCACGTGGCATGAGAGTTATAGAGCGGGCCTTCAGCCCTTGATCCATTCAATATGCCGGAGACCTGGGGCGTTGCCCCAGGCTGATATAGAGCGCGCCTTCAGCGCTTATATTGCC
>NZ_JBFRCY010000010.1:0-19500 GCF_052113305.1 Terriglobus sp. YAF25 | reverse complement strand
CGGAAGAGGTGTGCAGTGGCGTTTTCATTGCGGTAAACGCCCATAGATGGGGAAGCCCTACTCTACACCCGCAGGGAAAATGCTCTAGGCGGATCGCATGCGCGGATTCACCATGCGATAGGTAAGGTCCGTGAGGAGATTGACCGCGACATACGTCACTCCAATCGCAAGAATGCACCCCTGAACCAACGGATAATCTCGATTGGAGATTGCCGAGATCGTCAGCCGTCCCAATCCAGGCCAACTGAAGATCGTTTCCGTCACGATGGCTCCGGCGAGCAGCGAACCGAACTGCAAGCCAACCACTGTCAGCACAGGTACCAGAGCATTGCGAAAGGCATGCCAGACCACTGTGCGCTCGGGAAGGCCTTTGGCTCGATCCGTACGCAGATAGTCCTTGCCGAGCTCTTCGAGTACTGAGGTACGGACCATACGCGTCAACGTCGCGGCCAGGCCACTTCCCAGCGTGACCGCGGGCAACACCAGGTGCGTTATCAACTGCCAACCGGTCCCGGCGCCTGAGACGGGAAGCCATCCAAGCCAGATCGCAAAGACAAGGATCAGAACCGGTCCCAGAGCAAAGTTCGGTAGAGAAAGCCCGAACAGACTGGCAACACCAATCGTGCGATCCACTCTCGTCCCATTGCGATATGCCGACCAGATTCCAGCAGGCACGGAAAACAGAATGCCGATGAACATCGCCGCGGCAGTGAGCTCCAAGGTGTAGGGATAGCGTTGTCCAATCAAGGCCATCACCCCCTCGCGCAGGCGTACGCTGCGTCCCAGATCACCATGTGACACGCCCTTCAAAAACTGCCAGTATTGCGTCTGTAGCGGAAGGTCGAAGCCATACGCATGCCGCAAGGTTGAGATGTCAGCAGYCGTTGCCCCTTCACCGAGCATCTGCACAATTGGATCGCCGGGCACCAGGCGAATCAGCAGAAACACCGCCGTCACAATTAACCAGAGCACCGGTAGCGTTATCAGCAGCCGCTTGACGATATTGCCAGCCTTCACGATGCTCTCGCCTCGGCTGTGTCACGCTGTGAGACCGGTTCTACACCGACACGATTGATCTTCTGCCGCGTCATCTCAAGTATCGTAAAGCGCCTGCCGTCAAACTCGACCGACTCTCCAACGTGCGGAATATGGCCAAGCTGTGTCAGCAGGAAACCGGCCACAGTCTGCTCTCCTTCTTCGCGGGGCAGATTCCATCGCATCTGGGTCTCAAGGTCGCGTAGATTCACACTGCCATCCAGAATCCATCCGGCTCCGCTCTCAAGCACCGCCCGATTGGCAACATCGAACTCGTCGTCGAGCTCCCCTACAAGCTGCTCGAGCGCATCCTCGACGGTTACCAGCCCTACTGTCGTTCCAAACTCATCGACCACAATGGCGATCTGCCGTTTGCGCTGCTGCAGCTCTTCGAGCAGGTCCGCTACCGGCTTTGTCTCCGGCACGACCAGCACGTCTTTCATGATCTGACCGAGCTTCAGTTGAATCTCTCCGCCGGCGTCGTATGGCCGCATGCGGCTACGGAAGTGCATCAGGCGCGATACATCCTTGGAATACACCACGCCGATAATGTGCTCTTTCCCTGCCTTGGGATCGAAGATCGGAATTCTTGAGTGCTGCTCTTCGATAATGCGTGCGCTCGCCGCCTCGAGCGGCATGTCCGCAGGCAGAGCGAAGATCTTGCCCCTYGGTGTCATGATGTCGCGCACCAGTACGTGATTCAGCTCGATCGCGCGATGGATGACCTGCTCCTGCATCGGCGGCAATAAGCCCATACGCCGCGCGCCGGTAGCAATCATCTTCAACTCTTCAGGAGAATGAACAGCACCCTCGCCACTCAATGGAGCCCGGAAGAGGGTCAGTACCAATCGCGCCGAAGTGTTCATCACATTCACCGCAGGGCGGCTAATGCGCATGAAGACATCCATCGGGCCGGCCACTGCAAGCGCAATGCGTTCGGCACGCTGCAGCGCCAGGGCCTTTGGTACAAGCTCACCAAGCAAGACCTCAAAATAGGTGATCAAAGCGAATGCGATCACAATCGCTCCACCATGAGCGTAGATCAGGATGTGCGTCTCAAAGCCTGGAATGCGGTTCACCCATGTTGCCTTCTCAAGCAGCATCAATAGGAACTCAGCGACAACCGGCTCTCCAAGCCAGCCTAGCGCCAACGATGCAAGCGTTACACCAAGCTGTACTGCCGGCAGAAATTCATCAATGGATCGCTTCAGCGCAAGTGCCGTCTCAGCACCCGGCCGGGCAAGAGCGATCAATTGCCGGAGCCGTGTCTCTCGCACACTTACCAGCGCGAACTCGGCGGCCACAAAAAAACTGTTCGCCAGAATCAACACGGCCACGGTAAAACCGCGAAAGAGTATCCACTCGACCATTCAGCACGAGGATAGAGCATTTTCCCTGTTGCTGGATATCCGGAAGAGGCCTGCAGCGGCGTTTTCATTGCGGACAACGCCCATAGATGCGGAAGCCCGACTCTACACCTACAGGGAAAATGCTCCAGCACCGGCCACCGTGCATCAGCAGCGCTGCATAACACGGAAGACTTCCCTGCTATTGCCGTTTCCCCTCGGGCACGCTAACCGGAAAGAACTTTAGTTCCTTCCGGTTAGCGTGCCTTCGCAAATCTCCCGCGGATGCTATACTGACTTTCGGATTGACCGTCACCCTTAGAAGTACCCAAGCGGAGGTGGCGAAATTGGCAGACGCACAAGCTTGAGGTGCTTGCGCCGCAAGGCATAGGGGTTCAAATCCCCTCCTCCGCACCAATCCAACACATCTCGGCGTTCGGTTTTACGAAACCGCAAGTTACGCCGTTCTGAGGTTCCCAGCAGCAATGATTTACCTGCTCGTTGTTCTTCACATTATCGTGTGCCTGTTCCTGATCGGCGTGGTCCTGCTGCAGCAGGGTAAGAGTGCTGACCTTGCAGGCGCCTTCGGCGGACAGGGCTCCCAGACCGCCTTTGGCCCTCGCGGCGCAGCCAATCTGCTCACCCGTCTCACGACCTGGTCGGCCATCCTGTTCATGCTCACCTCGATCGGCCTCACTGTCCTGATGGCTCGTTCGAGCTCAAGCTCTGTCTTCTCCGGTGAGAAGGCTCCGATTTCAGCTCCAGCTAAGAAGTAACCTTCGTTTCTCTTGTCAGCGGCGCAGACCTAAGGTCTGCGCCGTTTGCTTTGGATGAGACAATCAGCGCATGCCGTTCGTTCGACTGGAGCATTTTTTCTGTAGGTATAGTGCGGGGCTTGTTCATCTATGGGCGTTTTCCTCAATGAAAACGCCGCTACACGCTCCTCTCTGGATACCGAGCAACAGGAAAAATGCTCTAGCCACTGCCGTGCTTCTGTTTGCTACCTCCTGTCTGGCTCAGTCCTCTGAAGGTCCATGGCTCTTCGCCGGTTTCAAGAACAACGGCCAGAACGGCGTCTACTTCGCTGTCAGCGAAGATGGCTGGCACTGGAAGCTGATCAATGATGGCAAACCAGTGATTGCTCCGGCGCAGGCAGGTGAACTGATGCGCGATCCCTTTCTACAGCGCGCTCCGATGGGCGGCTTCCGCATGATGTGGACGTGGAGCTGGCGGCAACCGGCCGTGGCCGGATACTCCGAGTCGAAGGACCTGCTGCACTGGACTCCTCATCGCCAGCTCGAAGTTATGGCCAATGAGTCCACGGCACTTAATGTCTGGGCTCCAGCGCTGTATTGGAATGAAGCAAAGCGCCACTGGCTGATCTTCTGGTCCAGCACCATTCCCGGCCGCTTCCCGCAATCGCAGTATGACAAGAACGGCCTGAACCACCGTATCTACGCCACCACAACCCGCGACTTCCGTACGTTTACCCCGGCGACGCTCTTCTTCGATCCCGGCTATAACGTGATCGATGCCACGCTGCTTCCCGCCGACGGAAACAAAGCGAATGGACGCTACCGCCTCGTCTTCAAAGACGAACGCAAGGAGCCGGAAGGAAAGCACATCCGCCTGGCGAGCGGAGCCTCGATGGAAGGTCCCTGGAGCAACGTTACGGAAGCTTTCACCGAACCCGGATCAGAGGGGCCGGCAAGCTTTGCGATGGACCATGGATGGGTTGTCTACTATGACCACTACCAGTCGCCGGGCGGCCTGACCTGCAAGCAGATCATCGTCACCCATGCCCACATCGATCACATCGCCGCCGCCCAGACATTGAAGCGCCTGACCGGAGCTCCGGTCTATTACAACCAGCTTGACCTTCCTCTGGTGAAGATCATGGATATTCAAGCGGGATGGCTCGGCATACCCACGCCAGAGGTAGGTCCTCCGGACGCCGACGCCGGCAACGGGATGAAGGTGCGCTTCGGCGCCACCGAGGGCACCATTCTCCATACTCCCGGCCACACCGAAGGAAGCCTCGTTCTCCATATCCCGGACGAGAAGCTGCTTCTAGCCGGCGACACCCTTTTTGCCGGCTCTATTGGACGCACAGATCTCCCCGGCGGAGACTACCCGACCATCCTCCGCTCGATCCAGGACGTTCTCTTGCCGCTTCCAGACGAGACACTCGTCATTCCTGGGCACGGAAAAAACACAACCATCGGCGCCGAACGCGAAGATAATCCCTTCCTTAAATAACCAAAAATCAATCAGATAACAGAAACAGTGAAGGTATTACTCGACAGGGATCGACCTTGTTGTTAACTAAAAAGGTTCTCCAGCAGGCCTCCGATTCCCTGCTCAAAAACCGGCGCGGCAGGTAGCAAACTCACGACGAGCCACCCCTTCTGCGGCAACCCATAAAAGCTTCCGGGATGGACCAATACTCGTGCTTCCCGCAAGAGGCGTATCGCGAGAGCGGTATCGTCCTCCACGGCAGGAACCCGCAACACCACCACCCATCCAGCCTCGACCGGCAAACGCGACACTTCCGGAGCAGTCTCGAGTAACTGATCAAGCTGATTGAGGTTTCTCCGAACCCGTTGCCGAATCTGCGCCTGGATCATCTTTGCGCTCTTCAGCCAAACCGGCAGAGCCAGCTGTGTGGGGGTTCCGAGCGATAGAAAAGTGTCGGCGACCACCTCCAGGCGCGCGACGGCTTCTCGCTGAAGCGCTACGGGACCTTGCACTGCCAGCCAGGCGGCCTTCATCTGCGGAAGGCCTGCGATCTTGCTCATACCGCTCAGGACAAAAGTGAGAGCTGGGTGCTCTCCTCCAGTGAAGCTGGAGCCTAAGCCTTCGATGGTGTAGTCGAGAAAGACCTCGTCAACAATCAACGCCAGGCCATGGCGGGCGCAAAGCTGCTGCAGCGTTGCCCGTTCAGCATCCCGGACAAAGTGCCCGGTCGGATTGTTCGGGTGCACGAGCATCACCGCCTTCGTCCGCTCGCCGATATGCGCTTCAAGCGAGGCCAGGTCGAGATGCCAGCCGTGATCGTAAAAAAGTGAATATGGCACCAGGTGGACGTTGTCTAAACCCGCCAGAAAATCAAAGAGCGGATAACTCGGCCGCGGAACCAGGACTTCGTCCCCGGGGTCGCACAACAGGCGGAACAGATAGCTGTAGGCTTCGCTCGTGCTGGTCGTCAGAATCAGGTTGTCGGCACTCACAGCTGCATCGTGCGCGGCATAGTAGCCGGAGACGGCGGCACGAGCCGACAGAATACCGCGCGGATCTGGATCATAGCCCATCGCTTCGGCATGAACGAGCGCATGCAGGATCGAGGAGGCATCGTAGTCGAAGCCGCACTCGGTCGGATTCGAAAGTGTGAGATCCGCAGAGATGCGGCCGCTACTCCGCGCCTGCCGAATAGCTACGGCATAGGGCGATTCGGAGATGTCCCAGGCGGTCCTTCGCGAAAACATGCCTTTCATCCTAACCCCAGCAAGAGCTTGGTACTCTGAACCAGATGGATTCCAATCACCCTTGCGCGATTCTTTTTGACTTTGGACAGGTCCTCTCGCTTACGCCCGACCTTGAGCAGTGGGAACGCATGAAGCGGGTTCTCGGACTTGATGAGATCGACTTCCAGGAAAGTTATTGGCAATACCGCCATGCCTATGACCGCGGAGATTTGAACGCTGTCTCGTACTGGCATCGGATCGCCGAAGACTACAAGATCACACTCAGCGATACGGCACTGCAGGATCTGATCGATGCCGATGTTCGCATGTGGTCTCGGCTGAACCAGCCGATGGTGCAATGGCTGCGCCGTCTTCAGCAGACTGGGGTAAGGACAGGTTTGTTGTCGAACATCGGCGACGCCATGGCTCATGGATTACGTGCAAAGTTCGCCTGGATGGGCGAATTCGCACACGCAATCTACTCTTTCGAACACAACCTGGCCAAGCCAGAGCATGCAATCTATCGCAAAGCGGCCGAAGGTCTTGGATGTTCCCCGGATGGGATTCTCTTCATCGACGACAAAGCAGAAAATATTGAGGCGGCACGTGCCGTCGGCATGAAAGCCATTCAATACGACCTGAACAACCACACGGCATTTGAAGGCCAGATGGAAGCTGAAGGACTCGGGGATCTGCTTCGAAAGTAAGCGAGGAACTGTGTGGGCTGACTACCGGAACGTCAGCGCTGCGCCACAGAAGGCCGCAGCGGAATCTGCTCCACGATCTCCACGCCGAAGCCCTGCAGTGCCGGCGCGTGTGTCGGCCGATTCGTCAGCAGACGGATCTTGTGAATTCCCAGGTCGGAGAGAATCTGCCCGCCCAAACCCGTCTGACGCAATGTGCGCTGATGGCGCTCAGCGTACGGATCTCCGCCGGGCACGGCATTCGGTTCGCGTTGTGTGACGATCCGGGGCGGAGAGACGGTGCTGTCGATGCCAAAACCGCGTGATCCATTGTGCAGATAGACCAAGGCGCCTGCACCAGCCTCGGCGATACGTTGCAGCGCATATTCCACCGAATGGGAACAGTCGGGGAGCATTGCACCGAAGACATCTTCCACCAGGTTGTGCGAATGAACGCGCACAAGTACGGGTTTATCCGGGCTTGCCACATCTCCAAGCACCAGGGCGACGTGCGACTCTGTGGGATCCGTCTCGCTCTCATAGGCGATCATCTGGAACTCGCCATGCTTTGTCGAAAGCACCGTCTCGGCAACACGGCGTACTGAGCGCTCATGCCGCAGACGATAGCGGATCAACTCCGCGACAGTCACCATCTTAAGGTTATGCAGCTTGCAGAACTCCACCAGGTCCGGAACCCGGGCCATGGTGCCGTCGTCGTTCATGATTTCGCAGATCACACCTGCGGGAATAAGACCGGCCATGCGCGCCAGGTCCACAGATGCCTCAGTTTGTCCCGCACGAACCAGAACCCCACCTTTGCGCGCGCGCAGCGGAAAGACATGCCCGGGACGTGCAAGATCCTGCGCCGTAGAGGCTGGATCGATTGCGACCTTGATGGTGTGCGAACGATCGTGCGCCGAAATGCCCGTCGTAACTCCCTCACGCGCCTCGATGCTCTCCGTGAATGCGGTACCGAAGCGAGAGGTGTTCTGCCGCGTCATCGGCAACAGACGCAGGTAGTCGGCACGCTCCTCGGTCAACGTAAGACAGATGAGGCCACGGCCATACATCGCCATGAAGTTGATCGCCTCCGGCGTTACGTATTCCGCAGCCAGAGTCAGATCACCTTCGTTCTCACGGTCTTCATCGTCGACGACCACAACCATACGGCCGGCTTTGATCTCGTCGATGGCGGTGGCAACGTCTGTGAATGAGCTTTCGGTCATAACTTACAGATTCAGCATAGCCGAGGACGTCGCAAACTGAGGCAGGACTGTGTCACAAATGACAAACAAAAGACGCCGCGCATGGGCGGCGTCTTTTGCGACTTTCAAACTGAGTCGTTACAGCGTTGACTCGATTTCAAATCCCCACGCTTCCAACAAAGCCTCAGGGATATACTTCGAATTCTTGTTACGGCGAGCCCACTCACGCAGGCGCGTCGACCGGACGTACTGGTCCGGGGTCAGCTTGAACTCTTTCACCACTTGCTCGAACGATGTCACCGTAGGTACTACCGGTCCGATGGGCTCCGGCTTACCCCAGTTAGGATTGCCACGACGCTTTGCCATGCAGTTTTTCGTGTCCTCGTTAAGTTGTTTTCGTACTTTGCTTGTGCACTTTGCGGACTCACGCCCTGTGAGTTCCAGCAACAACTGGACTGTGCCCGCAAAGTATTAGATTACCCTGATTTCCGCTTGGAATCAAGTTTTCGCCAGGGCCTACAACAGTTTCAGAAGAAGCCCGTGAATCCATCCAAGTAATTCATTTATAAGGACAAACAGCCTCCACGCCGGAGGCGGCACCCCAAGTCTTCCACCGATCGATTTATGCGAAGATTAGGGTTCGCTCTATGGCTCAACGCTCTTCCAGAGATCTTCGTTCCCTTCTACGGCAAACCTTCGGTTTCGATGACTTCCGGGAAGGCCAGGAAGAGGTCTGCCGGGCAGCCGTCGAAGGGCGTGATCTGTTGCTGGTGATGCCGACCGGCGCGGGAAAGTCGCTGTGCTATCAGCTTCCGGCCCTCGCCCTGGAGGGCACGGCTCTGGTCATCAGCCCCTTGATCGCGCTGATGGACGACCAGTCCTCGAAGCTGGAAGCTGCCGGACTGCCGGTAGCGCGCATTCATTCCGGCCTTTCCCGCGAAGCCCAGCGCCAGGCCTGCCGCCAGTACCTCGACGGAGAGCTGAAGTTTTTGTTCGTCGCTCCTGAGCGGCTACGTGTACCCGGCTTCATGGAGATGCTGGCGAAGCGCCCTCCCGCTCTTGTTGCCATTGACGAAGCCCACTGCATCTCCCAGTGGGGACATGACTTCCGCCCGGACTACAGACTTCTTGGGCAGTACGTTCAGGCACTACGGCCCGCTGTGGTTGTCGCACTGACGGCGACGGCGACGCTGCAGGTACAGGAAGATATCGTCGCTCAGCTTAGTCTGCAAAAGCCGGCACGCTTCATCCATGGCTTCCGGCGGGACAATCTCGCCATCGAGGTGGTGGAAACACCTAAGAATGAGCGATTCGCCACGACCCGGCGGCTTCTCGCCGATACAACGCGACGCCCGGCGGTCGTCTATGCCTCCTCCAGAAGAGACGCCGAGGCTCTCGCGCAGGAACTTGCTGGTGAGTTCCCTGCCGCCCCTTACCACGCCGGCCTTCCACCTGAGGTACGCGAACAGACACAGCGGAAGTTCCTGGCCGGTGAGTTGGAGATCGTCGTGGCCACCGTTGCCTTCGGCATGGGAGTCGACAAAGCCAACGTGCGCACCGTCATCCACGTTGCTCTTCCCGGTTCCGTGGAGGCGTACTACCAGGAGATCGGACGCGCTGGCCGCGATTGGAAGCTCAGCCGATGCATCCTGCTGCACAGTTATGCTGACAAGCGCACACAGGACTTTTTGCTGGAGAAGTCATATCCGGCGGCAACCGAGTTGGATCGCATCTTCCGCAAGCTGAACGACCAGCCATTACCGCTCGACCTGCTACGCGAAGAGCTGCGGATGGATGCCGAAGTCTTCTCCTCAGCAGTCGAAAAGCTGGTTGCTCATGGCGCCTGCCTGGTGGACTTTGAGGGCTTCGCTATTCGAGGACGCATCGACGGCTGGCGCAGGTTGTACGAGCAACAGCTCGCGCAGCGGAGGGCGCAGATCGATCGGATGATCGGTTATGCGGACTCACACCAGTGCCGCATGTCGGCTCTGATTGCTCACTTCGGAGACCTGGCAGACGCCCGCCGGATGTGCGGCAAGTGCGACTTCTGCTCTCCGGAGAGCGCCATCGCAGTCCGCTATCGGAATGCAACCATCGGCGAAGAAGAGACCATGTGGACGATCCTCCGGGCGTTGAAGCGCTCAGGAGGCAAATCCACGGGTAAGCTTCACAGCGAAGTGTTTCCGAATGGGTCTCCTTCTCGCAATGAGATGGAGGATCTGCTGGGAGGTCTGGCGCGCTCCGGATGGGTCACGCTTGAAAGCGCAAGCTTCGAGAACGCCGAAGGGCGAACCATTCCCTACAAACGCGTCTCTATCACTCGCGATGCCGAACTGCTGCCGGACGGAGACTCTCTTGGAGTACTGATGACTGGCGAAGAGGCTCAGGCCGCTCCTCGAACTGTCACCCGCAAACGCAAATCCGCGGATGCTGAGGAGATGGTGGCGTTCAGTCCGGCACAGCTCGCGCTTGAGCAGCAGATCCGTAGCTGGAGAACCGAGGAGGCTCGCCGGTTGAAACAGCCGCCGTTCATGATCCTGGCCGACCGTACGTTACGCGCCATCGTGCTGAACCGCCCGCGTACGATCGAAGATCTGCTGCTGGTAGACGGTATTGGCCCGAGCAAAGCACAGCGTTTCGGCGACCAGATCTGCGCGCTGTGCACCGGTTGAAACGCGCAGGCAAATCGCGCCGTAAATCCCAGTCCAACCGGCGAGATTCGGCCATATCTTAGCAGGCAAAACCTGCTAAGATATGAATTTCCCGGGCAACCATGACATGCATGTCCCGCTGCGGGCGATCCCGGGGTGTTCTCTCCCCGGCTGCGGCAACCGTCACCGGACCAACGACAAGGAGCTCTTTACAATGTCACACCTGAATGGCAGCACTAGCGGCAACCCAWATGGCACGGGCTTGCGCCTGAAGACCGGCTTGGCCGAGATGCTGAAAGGTGGCGTAATTATGGACGTCATGAACGTAGAGCAGGCGCGCATTGCCGAAGAGGCAGGCGCGGTCTCCGTCATGGCTCTGGAGCGCGTACCGGCGATGATTCGCGCTGAAGGCGGCGTTGCTCGTATGGCAAACCCGAAGCTGATCAAGGAGATCATGCAGACGGTATCCATCCCGGTCATGGCAAAGGCCCGCATCGGTCACTTTGTCGAGGCTCAGGTTTTGGAGCAGCTCGGTGTCGATTTCATTGACGAGTCCGAAGTGCTGACGCCTGCCGATGAGACCTACCACATCGACAAGCACGCCTTCAAAACACCGTTTGTCTGCGGTGCACGCAACCTCGGTGAAGCGCTGCGCCGCATCGCTGAGGGCGCTGCAATGATCCGCACCAAGGGCGAGCCAGGCACCGGTGACGTGGTTCACGCTGTACAGCACATGCGCACCATGGCCCGCGAGATTCGCATCCTGACCGCTCTGCGTGAAGAGGAACTGTACAACGAAGCCAAGCTGCACGGCGCGCCTTATGAGCTGGTGCGGATGGTGGCACAGGAAGGCAAGCTGCCGGTTCCGAATTTCTCGGCAGGCGGCATCGCTACGCCGGCAGACGCTGCTCTGATGATGCAGCTCGGTGCGGAAACCGTCTTTGTCGGCTCCGGCATCTTCATGAAGGAGCGTGCAACTCCACTGGATATTGAGAACGATCCAAAGGAACGTGCGGAAGCTGTCTCCCGCGCTAAGGCAATTGTGATCGCGGCAACGCACTTCAACGATCCGAAGATCGTAGCGGAAGCCAGCGAGCTGGTTACCGGCACGATGAAGGGACTCGCTGCCGCGGCGATCGAAGAATCCCAGCTCATGCAGACACGCGGCTGGTAGACCAACCGCAGCAACCGTTCTAACCGAACAGCGAAGTGGACATCTCCGCTTCGCTGTTTTTCATAGGGACTCGAGCAGTTCTCCTAAAGGTGCAGAGCGGAGTGTTTTCTGTTTGCGCCGTTTTCCTGCGAAGACAACGGCATTCGCAGATTTTTCCAGAGCTACCGTATTAGGAGAATTTGCTTCAATGACCTCTGAACATCTGACTATCGGCGTTCTCGCCGTGCAGGGTGCGTTTGAAGCGCACGCCCAGGTTCTTCGCTCGCTCGGTGTGAATGCCCCGCTTGTCCGTCTGCCTGAAGATCTGGCTTCGCTGGATGGCCTGATTCTGCCAGGCGGAGAATCCACGACGTTTCTGAAACATCTGGAGCGGAACGGCTTCTTCGATGCTCTCGGTACCTTCGTCCGGCAAAAGCCCTCGTTCGGCACATGTGCCGGAACTATCCTTCTGGCTAAAGATGTACGCAACCCGGCGCAGAAGTCGCTGGCTGTGCTGGATGCCACGGTAGAGCGCAACGCCTATGGCCGTCAGATCGACTCCACTATCCAGGAGACGGAGACGACGCTCCCCGGCGGCCCGATGGAGATGGTTTATATCCGTGCTCCGCGTATCGCCGCCGTCGGCGAAGGCGTGGAAATACTGGCACGGAGAAACGGCGATCCAGTCCTTGTGCGTGAAGGCCGTATCCTGGCAGCCACCTTCCATCCAGAGCTCTCTAGTGATCGTCGCGTGCATGAATTCTTCGTCGAAATGGTGCGACAGGAGAAGCTGGCCCATTCTGCAACTGAAGCTCACGTCGGCTGAGAAACACCTACGCTTAAATTCTGAAACGGGAGTACTCTTGTTGTTAACGAAGAGGCTCCCTGTGGCGGCGATCCTTACACCGAACGAAACGGAACGCAAACGCCGTCCTGATGACGGCGACAGCGGTTCAGGACGTCGGCCGCCGGTTGACCGTAAGCCTACCGGCGGCGGTGGTGATGGCGATAACTGGGATAACCGCCCGGCGGGAAGCCGTGGTCCCCGGGAGACGCTCACCCGGTATCGTATGGGCATCTTCTTTGCTCTGGCCGGCGATCTGATGTTCTTCGCCGTCATCGTCTGCGCCTTCTTCGTGCGGCAGACCAGCGGCCACTTCGATGCCCATAATGACTACATCGTGGACTGGGTCCCGATCGCGATTCCCCACATCCTCTGGTACAACAGCGCCGCGCTCCTGCTAAGTTCCATCACCATCGAAATCGCCCGGCGGCACATGTTCCGCGAGATCGACGTCATGGAGGAGTGGCTGGGCCTGGGCAAGCCAAGTTCCACACGGGCAATGCCCTGGTTGATCGCCACCCTGGTCTTCGGCCTGGCATTTGTGAGCGGGCAGTTGGTAGCGTGGCAACAGTTGAGCCGGGCGCATCACAGCTTCAGCTCAAACCCTTCCAGTAAGTTCTTCTACCTGATCACCGGCATCCACGGCGCTCATCTGGTGTTCGGTATTCTTGCGTTGGGCGCGGCTCTGATCGGGCTCTACGCAATCAAGAAACTCCAGGTCCGGCAAATCGCGGTGGACTGCACGGCCTGGTACTGGCACTCAATGGGAGTCTTCTGGGCCTTCCTCTTCGGCCTGTTGGTCTTCGCCCAGTAAGCTGCTCCGAAAGCTGCTATTCCCTTCCGCGCTTCTTCAATTCAATGTTCAGGCGTTTGATCTTCTGGTTGAGCGTACTCAGCGGAATCTTGAAGAAGGCTGCGGCCTCGGTCTGATTCCAGTTGCACCGCTCCAGCCGGTCGCCAATAATACGGCGCTCGATCTCTTCCATAATGTCGGCCAGGCTCGCCGACGGCGCATGTTCCATCAACGCCGCCGAGTAGGTATTGCCGGTCAACTGAGGCGGAAGCTGCTCCGGTGTGATCTGCGACCCAGTCGAGAGAACGACACCGCGCTCCATTGCATTTTCCAGCTCACGGATATTTCCCGGCCAGCTATGGTCCATCACTAACCGCATGGCGTCCGGAGAGAGCGTACGCTCAGGCAAGCCATTCTCCTCTGAAAAACGTTTGAGGAAGTGCTGAGCCAGCAGCGGGATATCTTCACGTCGGTTGCGCAACGGCGGCAGTTCTACAGAAATAACATTCAGGCGGTAGAAGAGATCCTCACGGAAACGGCCTTCTCTCACGGCCTGCTGCAGATCGACGTTGGTTGCTGCGAGGATGCGCACATCGACCGAGATCTCCTGTATTCCACCGAGTTGCATGAACTTACGTTCCTGCAAGGCGCGCAATACCTTGGCCTGGGTTTCAAGAGGCATGGTGCCAATCTCATCCAGAAAGAGCGTGCCTTCATGGGCAACCTCAAAGAGCCCCTTCTTCGTAGCGATTGCCGAAGTAAAGGCTCCTTTCATGTGGCCGAAGAGCGTCGATTCCAGCAGGTCCGCAGGGACAGCGCCCACATTCACCGGAACAAAAGGTTTGTCTTTCCGCGGTGAGTTGGCGTGGATTGCTTTAGCAATCAGCTCCTTGCCCGTGCCGCTTTCTCCATAGATCAAGACAGTGGAACGCGACGCGGCCACTTGCGCCACCAGATCGAGCAGCTTGAGCATCACATCGCTCTTGCCCACGATATTCGTGAACTGATAGCGCTGCTTGAGGGTCCGGCGCAGTTGCAGCACTTCCTGCTCGGCACGGCGTTTGCCGAYCGCAGAGCGAATGTCAGCCAGCAGCTTTTCGTTGTMCCAGGGCTTCTGGACAAAGTTCTCCGCTCCCAGGCGGATCGCTTCGACGACGTTCGCGACAGCGCCGTATGCAGTGATCATGATGACCGGAAGCTGAGGATGAGACGCCTTGATTCTGGGTAGCAGATCCATGCCGCTTTCGCCTGGCAGGGACAGGTCCAGGAGCAGGAGATCAAACTCCTCGCGGGCTAACAGGTCCAGACCGGAGCTTCCCTCCTCGGCCATGGTGACCGTGAAGCCCTCCAACGTTAGAAGCGTCTCCAACGAGTCGCGGATGGCAGCTTCGTCGTCAATGATCAGAATACGTCCGCTGCCGGCAGGCAGCATAAAGCCCGCGTCCGGCGGGTTTACCGTTAATGCTTCAGGCATGAATCGTTCGTCCGCTGGCCTCGTTGCCTAGCCGTGTCAGATCAGCTAAGGCAGGAAATTCTAGGATGAAGACGGTACCGACGCCAGGCTCACTCTCAACGTCGATCTTGCCATTATGCTCCTGCATGATGCCGTAAGTGACGGAGAGGCCGAGGCCGGTTCCCTTCCGCTGGCCGACGGCAGGCTGGAGCTTGGTCGTAAAGAATGGGTCGTAAATCTTGTGCAGGTGTGACGGCTCAATTCCGCTGCCGTTATCTCCGATACGCAGCACAACATTGTTCCCAACAACCTCGGTCTGCACGCGCAGGCAACCCTCGGCGCGATTGAACATTGCATCCTTGGCGTTCATCATCAGATTCAGCGCCACCTGTTGGAGCTTGCCCTGATTCCCGCGGATAAGAGGGAGATTTGGAGCCAGCTCAACATCCAGCTTGATACGCGAAGTCTTCATCTGGTGCTCAAGCAGCGCCAGCGTGTCACGTATCACGAGATTGATGTCCAGATGCGTAAACTCCGTAGTACTGGTGCGCGAGAAGTTGAGAAGGCCATTCGCGATCTCTGAAGCCCGGAAGGTCTGTTGCGTAATCTTCTCCAGGATTGGAGACAGGCGAGGATCGGCGCCAGCATGCTTGGTCAGCATCTGCGCGTACGAGGAGATCACAGCCAGGGGCGTGTTGACCTCGTGGGCAATACCGGCTGCCAGCAAACCAATGGACGAGAGCTTCTCAGCCTGGGCAAGCTGACCTTCCATGTTGACGCGGTCGGTGATGTCATCCACCAGCACAATGCGGCCGACAGGGACGAAATCACGCGTCAGCAAGGGTGCAATCGCGATATTGGCAGTACGGACTTCCCCAGACGGCGTCGGCAGACGGAACTTGTACAACGTATGCGTTGTGGCTTCTGTCTTGAGCCGTTCGAATTCGCCGAGGAACTCCGGAGAAAAGACCTCGCTCAATGGCCGCCGAAGCGCGGAGGCACGCGGTGTCGCGTACATGACCTCCATCTCGGCGTTCCAGCTCTCGATACGGTCTTCCAGGTCGACCGCAAAAATGCCGATATGAATGGACTCAACGATGTTCTCGTTGAACTCCTTCAGGCGCTCAAACTCAGTGACCTGACGCTGCAGCCGGGTATAGAGCTGAGCATTCTGAATCGCAATGCCGATATATCCCGCCAGCGATTCAAGTACCTCGATATCTTCCGACGAGAGAAAGTCGCCTCGCGAGGTACGCCCAAGCCCAATCACAGCGATGGTGCGTTGTGCTCCCGTTCCCGGCTCACCCACCGTACAGGCGAGGTAGTAGTTCAGATCGAGCGCGGCGGCAGTAGCCTGCTGCCCGCCGGTAAGGTGCATCGCATGCTGCGGTGTTTCTAGAAAGAGATGCCGCGCCGGCCCGTAAAAGTGCAGGAAGCTAAGGTCGTTCACCGGCACATCGTTCAGGCCGTGCGATGCAGCCAGATGCAACGGAGCTCCGGGCTCGCTTGAGGTGAAGAGGGCAACGCGCGTGACCAGCAGTGTCTGTTGCAGACGCTCAACGATCGAGCGAGTGAGCAGGTTGATATCGGTCTGGGAAGAAAGGCTGCGGCCGAAATCGACCAGCGTGCTGCGATAGTCGAAGCGGCGGCGGTCAAAGAGTTTGTCGACCCGGGCCTGAATGGTGTTCTTCAACGGATCGAAGATCAGCGACGTAACGACAATTGCCGCCACCAGGCCCCAGGCGCGAAGGCTGGGAAGCCGCGTATGCACCAACTCCGCCGCAACGGCGATCACCGCAAAGTAAAGGCCGACCAGACCCGCCGTAGCGAGCGTATAGGTGACGCCACGCTTGAAGATGAGATCGACATCCATCAGGCGATAACGCACGATCGCCCATGAGAATGTCAGCGGCAGAAAGACCAGAGACAGGCCGGAGAGCTTCGCAACGATCGGCCAGATGTCCCAGTCCGCCATGTACGGAATGGTGTAAAGCAGCGTGAACGGGATAACGGCGATCAGGGCTCCGCGCGAGAGCCACTTGAGCTGTTGCCTCTCCAGTCCAGACCGCGCCCGGCGATAGCGGGTGTAGAAAACAATCGCGGCCGTAACGTAAAACGCTGACAGGTAGCCGATGGCGATCTGATCCAGCCGATGGTGGAGTTGTTCCGTCGCAGACCATGTGGTGAAAGCAATAATCTGCAGTGCCGCGACCACAAACCCTGGGATATAAAGCGCGGCAGAAAGGATGCGCCGCGGCAGGCTGTTGGAGATGCGGCCGAAGCTTACGGCAAAGTGCAGGAAAAGTGCGGGCTGGAGTGCCTGCGCCAATAGATTCGCGTAAAAAATCGTCCAATCCAGATTGTTCAGCTCGCCCGTGTACTTGAAGTCGTACAAGACAAAACTGGCTAGACAGAAGAGATAAAAATGCATCGATCCCGGCGCGGTCCAGCGCCGGAAAAGCACATAAAGACCAATGCCGAGATACACCAGGCCGATCAACCGCATGCCCTGGTTGATCGATCGATCGATAGGCTCAAAGATGACCTGAACGTCGAAACGGGCCTTCGCGTTCCGTACGATCGAATAGGTTCCCCGCGACCAGACGCCATGGCGCCAGATCTGCCGATTCAGCGTAGCGACCCGTGGCGTGGGATGCTCATCAACGGCGATCAGCACATCTCCCGGACGAATGCCGGCTCGTTGCGCTGGAGAATTAGCAGGAACCCGCTCCGCCTTCAGTCCACCCTGGATCTCCATCCAGGACACACCATCGGTCGGCAGCTCAAAATGGAGCTCCCGAAGGAAGTTCACAATGCCAAGCGCACAGGCAGCAGCCGTCAACAGGGCAAGCGCAATCGCCGTGATGCGGACTTGAAAGGCCTTTGGCATCAAAGTTCCATTGAAACTATCAACATCATTCTTGCACGTTAAAGACCAATTTTTTTACCCAGCCAATCACGCCAAGTCCTTGAAAAAGATACCGCTATCTCTTCCAAATATCATAGCAAGCTACAGAAATACGGAAGAGGCAGGTTTACTGAGCTTTTGACCGGACCAATTACACGATTGTAAGCAGGCATCCAGCCGGAATCCTGGATGCATCCCAGTCCCTGGATTGGGGCGAATGAATCTTCTCGAATGGATGACATCTGCTATGCCTGAGCCGGCTGCTGAACCGGCCCAGACGGAAGTGTCACCCGGTTGCACCATGCGGTATCTGGAGGCGGGCGCCGGCTATCCGGTCGTCCTGCTGCATGGGCTTCTCGGAGCGGCCGACGTCTGGCGTCGGAACCTCCCTGCCCTCGCCAGAGAATATCGCGTCATCGCTGTCGACCAACTAACCTGCGAACGGCACGGCTGGATCAATGAACAGGATGCCGATATCGCGACCTCGGCCGAAAGGCTGCTACACCTCTTCAACAACCTCGGGATCGAGCGTGGCCATCTTATTGGTCACTCCTACGGAGGTTCGGTCGCCGTTGTCTTTGCCGCAAAGTATCCGGAACGGGTCGCATCGCTGATCCTGCTGGCGCCCCCGACCGCGGCCGCAACCAGTCTCCTGCCCATTATTCACTTCTGGAGCACCGCACTTGGCCGTTGGTTTGGGCATCGTGTCATCGATCTCCCGCGCCGCCTGCAGGAATTGGCGCTGCTGCGGATGTACGGCGACCCGGATCACGCCGACGAAAAGACGCTCGATCTATACCTGCATGCCCTGCGGCGCCCTGGCGCGGTGATGCATATCCTCTCGATCATTCAACTCTGGCACCACAATATGAAAGTCGTCGATGATGCGCTGGCTGCCTTGCCAGAGCATCGTGTTCTGCTGCTCTGGGGTGACAGAGACCGCACAGCGCCGGTAGACCTTTCAGAGAAACTGCGACTGCGCCTTCCCCAGGCGGAACTGCAAGTCATCACCGGAGCCGGTCATCTGATCTTTGACGAGGCGCCGCATGAAGCCAATCTGCTGTTTGCTGACTGGTTGCATCGCAACACAGTTCCCCACCGCATCGCCGCCCACAAATCTGACGTTGCCTAAACTCTCCTGGAGCATTTTCACTGTCGGTGTGGTGTAGAGCTTCCGCATCTATGGGCGTTTTCCGCAATGAAAACGCCGCTGCACACCCCTTCCCAACAGGGAAAATGCTCTAGACCGTCAAGTCCGTGACGGTCTCTGCCAGCCACGAGATCATTGTTTCTCGCATCTGATCGAGCTTCGATCCTGGCGAACCGGCAGTACCCGCGAAAAAGTGATCCCCGCCTGCAATCCACACCAGCCGCTTCGGTTCGGGGAGCTGCGCTACCACCTGCTCGACCTCAGCAACCGGACCATACGGGTCGTGATCCCCCGAAAGAAACAACCGCGGCTTCGCACACGCCGAGAGGAAGTCGTAGTGGTAGCGTCGGCCCTCGGCGTCGATGGGAAGTCCGAGCGCGATCATCGCCGGAACGCGCTGGTCGGTGCAGCAAACCCGCATCCCTACATTCGAGCCAAAGGAAAATCCGGCAAAAAGAATCGGCCTGCCGAAACGCGTATCCAGCCACTGCAGCGCTTGACGCACATCGTCCTGCTCCCCGATGCCCTGGTCGTGACTGCCTTCGCTCAGACCAGTCCCGCGAAAGTTGAACCGCAGCACCGGAAGGCCGAAGTGACTGAACGCCTTCATCGCGTGGTAGACAACCTTGTTATGCATGGTGCCACCCCCAAGAGGGTGGGGGTGCGTCACCAGGGCGGCATAGGGAGCGTCATCTCTCCCTGTGTTCAGAATCGCTTCCAGGCGTCCCGCCGGGCCGCGGAGGTCATCCACTRCTTCAATCTTCGAGGCAAAGCTCACAGACCCATCATAACGGCCCGTCCGTGCGCTTCAGTTA
>NZ_JBFRCY010000009.1:0-15507 GCF_052113305.1 Terriglobus sp. YAF25 | reverse complement strand
GGGCGGGGTTGTCGAATTGTCAGGAATAGAGCAGTGGTCGCAACACGCAACCGACATCGTGATTGGGACTGATCTGCTTGAGCTTTTTCGTGTCACGTTAGATCCAGAACACCGACGACTCAGCCTAACCACTTCGCACGATGACCTAGCTAGCGATGCAACGGAGCTGGCCTTAGGAGTCGTAGATGAACTTCCACTGGCAATGTTGGCGATCTCTCCGGCCAAAGGTAACGCCTCCGAGCGATCCAAACTAGCAATCGCTCCCTTTGTGCTCGATAGCGGGGCGGATAGCACGATCGAACTGGCCAAGCAGTTCCTCGAGAGCAATCCACAGATCGTGGAGAGCGAATCTTCTCCGAGGCAAGGCGTTCGCATTCTGCAGCTGGCGCAGCTCAACTTGAGTCCGCGATTGGCGTTACGCAATGTCCCGGCCACTTCACCGATCCAACCCGCCGGAATGCTCGCCACGAAACGATTGGGCGGTATTCTTGGCGCACGCATCTTAAGTCGGTTCACCGTAACCTTGGACTTCAGCGAACATAAGATGTGGATTCGCAGGGAATCCACCGGATCAATTAAATGAAGTTCATATCGCATTGATTCGATGCGATGGTATGTGATTTTGGCGGATCAAGTTTCGCCATTCCCGTGCGCTTTGGTGAGTCACGTTGAAGCCCTGAGACGTGTAACCAGACGCGCTCCCGAGACTCTTCCTCTTGATCTGCAAAGAGAACGAGGGGGCCAGATTCGCTGCCCTCCCGGTTACGCCGCTTTGCAGCTTTTGAGCTGACCTTTGAATCTTTCTTTGTTTTTTACCTTAGCCGCGAATTGAGACTTCGCGGAACGTAACGACTCAGATCCTTTGGTGAGTCAGCATCCTGCGGCATGATATGGCCGCCCCGCACCAGCGGGACCGGACCGCGCAGCAAGGGATCGTTCGTCTCTTTCATCCAGTGATCGAGCCTGCCCCGTAGATCCTGCAATGCGGCATGCGCCCGCTGCTCGCGACTGGTCGCGAGATTGTTGTGTTCATTTGGATCGAAGGTCAGATCGTACAGCTCCTCATGAGCAACACTGGGGAGCGTCTTCCATCCGTTGTTCATCCAGAAGGTCTTGCTGTAGCCGTCATCGCAGTTCGGCAAGACCACATTCGTCCGCTTGTCGAAGTGACGGATGTACTTCCACTGCGCGGTACGCACAGCCCGCTTGGGTTCATATGCAGCGTGATATGTCACTTCGGCAAAGACGGCCTCATTCACGCCTTTGCTTGTTCCCTGCACTACCGGAAGGAACGACTTACCCGTCACCCATGCCGGATGCGGGATACCGAGATAATCACAAAGCGTCGGAAAGACATCGATGTTCGACAGCAGGGCATCGGTCACTTGCGTCTTTGAGAAGACGCCCGGGCCACGCATGATGAGCGAGACTCCGGTGCCCGTGTCACGCAGGCTGCACTTCATGTTCGGGAAGGCGATTCCGTGATCTGTCGTGCTGATGACCAGCGTATTCTCCGCCAGCCCTGCGCTTTCGAGCGCGTCCAGCACCTCGCCTACGCCTTTGTCCATAATGCGTGCGCTCGCATGAAAACCTGCCATATCGCGGCGGGTTTCCGGGACATCGGGTAACGGCGCCGGCGGCTGAATATAGTCGGGGTTATCGATGGGCTCAGGAAACTCGCGATGCGTTTCGAAGAAGCCAACATCGAGGAAGAACGGCTTATCCGGCTTGCTGCGAATGAACTTTGCTGCGACAGGGGCCACATCCTTCGCGCTGGTTGTGGCGTGCGGCAGGATCTGATCGTAACCAATCACCGACGGATCGGCAGCGATATGCTGAACGCCTGCCAACGCTGAGATGTAGCCGTGTTCCCGCAGCGTATACAAGATGTGCTGTTTGTAGTCGTTCAGGCTCCATCCGAGATGTGCCAAACCCAACATGCCCGAGGCGTGCGATGGCTGCCCGGTCAGCAGCGCCGCCCTGCTTGGTGAACATGTCGGTGCGGCGGCATGCATATTGCGGAAGAGCACGCCCTGCTTCGCCAAGCGCTGCAGGTTGGGGGTGGGCACGTCATAGCCATATGGCCGGAGATATCTGCCGGAGTCATGCGAGTGCAGATAGACGATGTTGTACTTGCCTTCCGGCGAAGGCACAGCAGCGGCGCTCTGACGCGGAAATACATTTGCCGCAAGAGCCGCCACCGCTCCTGTTTGCAGAAAGCGGCGGCGGCTAGGCTGTTGATCGACCGTCATTGCGGGCTCTCCTTAGAAGCTGATTTTCAGCGCCACCTGCATTACACGGGGCGACTGCGTTCCGCTGATCACGCCGGCAGTGGCAGTGCCGATGGTCGCATTCGGATTGTTGAAGTTCGCGCGATTGAAGGTATTGAAGGTCTCTCCACGAAGGTCGGCGCTGACGCGCTCGGTAATCGCGAAGCGCCGCTCCAAGGTAAGGTCGACGTTGAAGTAACCCGGTCCTGTCAGGATGCCCGTACCCGAGTTGCCAAAGGTGTAGAGCGCCGGAGCCACAAAGGCTGATGTATCGAAGTACTTCGCCGCCGTACGTCCACTGCTCAGACGTCCAGAGCCAATACGGTTCGGGCGCTGGGTTCCACCGCCCGATGAGTTCGCAACATTAGTGCCATAGAAGACCGTGAACGGCGAGCCTGAGTGCAGCGACCATACACCGCTGAAATTCCACGGACCAACGATATAGGAGACCGGCCCATGCGAGAGGAACTGACGGCCGCGACCGAAGGGAAGCTCATAAACATGGTTGAAGACGAAGGTATGGCGGAAGTCGTCCGGCGTCGATCCCCAGTTGCAGCGGATGCACTGGTGATCCTGAATATCCCCATTTCCGCCTCCGTTTGGATTCCCCGCGTCCGACAGATACTTCGCATAGGTGTACGACGCCCCGAAGTTCAGTCCCTTCGTCGTCCGTTTCTCCACGTGGACCTGAAGACTGTTGTAGGAAGCATCGCCTGCACCGGTGCGATAAGCCACATTCACCAGGTTGGGATTAATGGTGTAGTACGGCCGCCGTATATTCTGTGCACCCGCTCCCGGGCGCGACTGGTTCAGGTTGAGGCTGTTGATGAGCAGATGCTGCGAGCGCGTGCCCACATAGCTCACCTCCGCAATCAGATCCTGACGAATCTGACGCTGCAGGCCAAGGCTGTATTGGTAGACGCCGGTCTGCCGCGTATTTACATCCCAAGCGGTCGGACTGCCGGTTGAGATAGCCGCTGTGTTATTCGGATCAGGCTGCACAGGCGTGGAGAAGCCGTCGCTCAGCCTCGCAGATGGAGCAGCCGCGCTGTCGGTTGTGATGGTTTGCGCAAAATAGTAAGGCAGATTCTTATAGAGCTGCGCGCCACCGGCCAGCGTATCGACAAATGAAATACCGAAGCCGGCACGAAGGACCGTATTCTTCTGGCTGTCGAGGCTGTATGCCAGACCGGCGCGTGGCGCGAAGGTCTTCCAGTCGAAGTTCCGCAGACGCCGGCCATTTCCGTTCAGGCCTGCGACGCGCAATGTTCCCGTCGGCACATCGAAGTTTGCCCAGTGATTATGTACTTCATACGGCGGAGCACTGATCTCGTAACGCGCACCGTATTCCAGCGTCAACCGGTCCGTAGCGCGCCACGTGTCCTGGATATAGGGAGCAAGCTGGAAGGTTCGCATACCGAACTCACCGGTCAGGATATTGCGGTTGGCTGCGTCCGTGGCGCCTAGCGCAAAGTCTGCCAGCGAAGAGGCGGCGCTGGTTGACCCGGTCTGACGGGTGAACTGTCCGTTGAAGTCGTACGTGCCACGTACCGGAAAGGCCGAGAAACCATTGAAGCGGTGCCGCAGAAAGAGCACACCCGCCTTGAAGGTATGCTTGCCCGCTGTATGGATCGCATCGCCGTCATACTGGAAGGTGGTGACGTAGCTGTTCTCCGGATAGGACGAGGTATCTCCAAGCGCGGAGAAGTTCGAGATCGTGATTCCCGGCAAACCGCCTGCGAGTGCGTTGTAGTTGATGCCTGGAATGCCCAGCGCCGTCGCCGCGGCAAAGCCCTGGCCCAGCGGAGTGACTTCAGCACGCCAGCGCACGAGGGCGGCATGTGCTTCCAGCAACGTCGCCGGAGAAAGCACATGCGAGTATCCCAATGTTCCCGACTGAGTACGCACCGGAGTCCGCGTTCCATTGCCGCCGGTTCCGATATACGGCCCTACCGTGGAAACACCAGAGCTTGCGGTCGCCACCGTTCCCGGTGAGACCTGCTCCGTCTGATCGAAGGAGTACTTGAAGAAGAGCCTGTTCCCTGCTCCAAGGTTCTGATCGATACGCGCATCGAACTGGTTCGTATTCTGGGTCAGTGCCGGAGTGATGGTGTAGTTGTTGGTCGCGTTTCCATTCGTCGGTGTTGGCAGAAGATCAACAAACTTCACCGCAGCCGGATCAAGAAGCGACGTGGGAACCTGGTTTCCGGCGAATGCCGCGCGCGTGGTTGCTCCGCCCACGGTCGTGGTGGAGTATGGATTGTAAAGCTGCGTGCCGAAACCGGCGAAGTTACCCGTCCGCACCATCGCCCGCTGCGCCAACGTGGGAAGCGTTGTTGTGTACGTCTGAGGTACAGATTGGCGAATCCCCTGGTAATCCGCGAAGAAGAACGTACGTTCGCGCACAATCGGCCCGCCGAGTGTCGCGCCAAAGGTATTGCGGCGATACGGCGCGCGCCGGATATTGTTCTGCTTCGCGAAGTAACTGTTCGCGTTCATGATGTCGTTGCGCAGAAACTCCCACACACTGCCGTGGAAGCGGTTGCTTCCCGATTTCGTGGAGACGGTCGTAATCGCACCCGCTGCTTCACCAAATTCAGCGTTGAAGTTGCTGGTCATTACGCGATACTCCTGAATGGAGTCAACGATCGGCACCAGCACAAGCGTATTGAGCCACTGATTACGGTCGTAAATCCCATCGATTAGATAGGAGTTCGCGGCGGCGATGGAACCGTTGACGCTGAAATTGGAGCCTCCGCGAATGGCATAGGCGCTGCCGCCTTCGGCCAGGTTTGAAGCCGAGCCAGTATGTGCACCGGGAGTCAGGAGCACGAGGTCAGTAAAGTTTCGCGTGGCCAGCGGAAGCGCGACAACCTGTTTGCTATCCACGAGAGATGAAACCACACCGCTCTGCGACTGCAACAGCGACGCCGACTCTGATACGGTCACCGTCTCAGAGTTGCTGCCCACACTCAACGCCAGATCCACGTCGGCGGTAGCGGCAGCCGCCAGCGTGATGTTGCTACGCTCCAGCCGCTGGAAACCCGGCTTCTCCACCGAGATGCGATAGCTTCCCGCAGGGATAGAGGCCGCCGTGTACTGCCCTTCGGCATTGGACGTGACCGTCCGCTGAAAACCGGTCGCAGTGTCGACGAGAGAGACGACGGCATCCGGAATCGCCGCGCCGGAGGAGTCCGAAACGGTACCCACAATGGTTGAGGTCTGCTGCGCCAGAGCAAGATATGGCAGCAGCAGAAAGACGAGGGAAAGGCGAAACAGACGAGAGAGCAAGGGAACCTCCAAAGCGGTGGTCATACACATCCACGTGCGTCATGACGTTGAAGGAATTTGCTATGCGTCTACCGGACGATGCCAGGCAAACAGCGTAGCCTTCAGGCGCTCGACCTCTTTGCGACATCGGGGGTCCGCCGCTACATTGCGAAGCTCGGCGGGATCAGACTTCAGGTTGTAAAGCTCTTCGCGATCGTGCTGCCAGAAGGTGTACTTCCAGTCGCCATCGCGCACCATGTACTTTGCGCGCAGGGTACCTAAGGCGTACTCGGCGAACACGGGCCCCTGGGAGACGGGTTTGCCAGGATTTCTTACCAGTCCGGCAAAGCTTCTGCCGTCGTTTGGCTGCAACTGATGCACGCCGCATAACTCTGCCAGCGTTGCACTGATCGAAACCTGGCTGAGCGGCGTCGCAACGACACCGGGAACACCGTCAGGAACGTGAATCAACAGCGGCACGCCGCACGATCCCTCATAGAACTCGAACTTCTGCCACAGTCCCAGATCTCCCAGCATCTCGCCGTGGTCAGAGGTATAGACGATGATGGTATCGCGGTCGTGGCCGGTCTGCTGCAAGGCTTGCAGCACCTGTCCGACACAGTCGTCCATCTGTGCAAGGTTGGCATAGTAATAGGCCATATGCTGTTTGGCCTTCGCCTCATCGCGAACCTCGGGTGTCGGACCGTTATATTGAATTGACTTCACGACCTCCTCGGGAAGCGAAGCAAGATCGGCCTTCCTCCAGCTTGATGGCAGCTTCATGTCTTCCGGCTTGTACATCTCCGCAAAGCGCTCTGACGGCATAAAAGGATCGTGCGGTTTGAGAAATGAACTCACCAGAAAGAATGGGCCATCTTCGGGACGATGCCGGCGGAGAAAGCGAATCGACTCGCGCGCCACAAATGAATCGAAGTGATCTTTTTCTTCCAACAGAGAGATGCGGCCTATGTGAACCGAGCCTTCCCGCTCGTCCTTATGGCGTACATCTTTCCACGGATCTCCGAAATCGCGCCACAGATCATCGATCTCAGGCTGACCCGATCCTGAGTTGGGGCGGCCAAGCTCATCCGCATAGATAGCAGTCTTCGGGCCGAGGTACTGGAACCACTCGTTGAATTCAATGCGGTAGTCAAAGCCATGCGTCTGCGCATCGACCCAGTGCATCTTTCCGATAAGAGCCGTACTGTAGCCTGCCGCGCCGAAGTGATGCGCCATAGTTTTGTGCTTTGGGGCATAAGAGCGGGTATTGTCCTGCGCCTCATGATTATGGCTGTATAACCCGGTCATCAGAGACGCACGTGAAGGTGTGCACACCGGATTGGCGCAGTAGGCATCCGTAAATCGCACGCTCTTTCGGGCAAGTGCATCGAGATTTGGCGTATGTGCGACGGGATTGCCATAGGCTCCCATGCAACTGCGCTTGTGCTGGTCTGACATGAGGAGCAGCACATTCGGACGAACCGGACGACTCTGCGCAAGCAGCGACTTCTTCACAGCCGATGATGCCGCAAGCAGCAGGCTGTTCTGTAGAAGTGTGCGCCGATCCATCATGTCTCCCATGGAAAGCTGTACCGCAGCATCATGAAACGTCTCACGCAAACAACGGATCCACGCCGGTCATATGCGAAGAAAACTATGGATTATGGAGAGGAATTCGCCGCTATAAGACCGGCATAAAGCCGAGCGGACGCAACGTCACAAGCAGGACGAAGGACAACAACAGCGACAGGCTTGGATAACCAGAGTCACAGGTGAAGTCTAACATATCAAAGACAGATCGCTCTGACGCCTCCTAATCCCACTTCGGTCTGCGCCAGAAAGAGCGATGCCGTTTCTGAACGGCGCCGCAGTCATTTCTGGATATGAGCAGGTCCTCCTTCGCCRGGAAACACGACCTCGTMRACCGAYGTKGTTGTCGTTCCGAAYTTYGGRTTCAGATAGTGTTCRAARAAAGCAAGTTGYTTYCGCCATGCATCCAGGCGATGAGCCGGCTGRGAAAAGCCGTGCAGTTCGTTTGGGTAGGTGAAGTAAAAGTAGGTCTTGTGGTGCTCACGCAAAGCCTTGGCGAAGACTGCGGATTCCGATGGAGGCACCTGCGGATCGTTTTCTCCATGCATGACGAGCAATGGTGTTCGCACCTTCTCGACGGATAGAAGCACGTTGGCTTTGCGATAGACCTCAGGCTTCTCAGTAGGCGAACCGCCCATCTTCATCATCCAGCGGATTGCCGAGGGTGGGTTGGTCCGATACACGAACAATTCGCGATCCACGACTCCGTAGAGTTCTGCTGCAGCAGCAAATAGCTCCGGGTAACGGGTCACCGCATACGCGACCATGGTTCCGCCATGGCTTCCTCCGCCAATACCGATACCGGTTGGGTCTGCCAGCCCGCGTGAAATCAGATATTGCGCGCCAGTGGCAACATCGTCCACTTCCCCGCCGTTCGAATCTTCTACATTGAGATTGCGGAACGCCTCACCGTATCCGCTGCTGCCGCGGTAGTTCGGTTCAAGGACAACATATCCGGCATCCGCTAGATACTGAGCCCAAACATCCGCACGGTATCCATCCTGCCCCTCTGGTCCTCCATGGATCCAGAGGATGGCCGATTTGTTGGCCCGCTCTTTGTCCTTTGGCTGATACAGCAAGCCGGCTATCTCCCGGCCATCTTGGCTCTTCCATGTGACGCGTTCCGGTATCTGTGCGGTAGCGGCGTAGTTGACCGGAGTTGTGCGTGTCAGATGGACAGGCTTTCCAGCGGTTCTAAGATCCCGCACCAGAAGATCGGTAGTCTCCAACGGCGACTGGTGTTTGAAGAAGAGACGCTTACTATCCGGTGACCATTGCAGCCCTGCGGCGATGCCGGGAGTCTCGAACGAAACGGCTTTCTTCGCCTGTCCTCCATTCGCAGGAATCAGCCAGATGTCATTTGCCTCTGGCACTTCTCTGTTTGAAAGAAATGCGATCTCCTTCCCATCCGGAGAGAACACCGGATTCTCATCCTCGAAGTTTCCATCAGTGATCTGTTTTGGAGTTCCACCCGTTGCAGCCAGCAGGTAGACGTGGCTCCAACCAGAGTTTTGGAGGGCCGTTACCAGAGTCTTCCCATCCGGGGACCACTCTGCGCCTCCGATCGACCAGCCACCACCGCGATCAACTGGAGCGGTAAAGAGCGTTACGGGTTCTCCCGTAGCTTGCCCTGAATGTTGCTCGAAATGCAGCACCTCAAGCCTTCCACTGAAGAATGTTTTCGCCCGTGCTACATAGACAATCCTCTCTCCATCAGGGGACCATCGTCCCTCAGATGTCTCTTCTTTTGATGGAGTGACGGCAACGGTGACAGTACCGTCTTCACTCACCACGTAAAGACCGTTCGTTCCTCGCCTCCCACTCTGGAAAAGAACCCAGCGTCCTTTCGGGTTCCATCGTGGGGCACGGTCCGCAGCTTGGCGTGGATCGCCTCCCCCGGCCGGTGCGTTCGTCAGTCTCCTCGGGGCACCACCTGTAACAGGCACTGCCCAGATACTTCCCTGACTTGCATATGCGATCTGCTTGCCATCTGGCGACCACGACAGGCCCGATTTACTTCCTTGCGTGCTTGTGAGTAACACCGGCCAACCGCCGGCTGCGGGAAGGAGCGTGATCTGTTCGGAGCGCACAAGTGCAACTGTCTGGCCATCCGGAGACAACGCTGTCTCACCGATTGGCTCGGCAGCCAGCAGATCCTGAAGCGTAAGGTGATTTTCTGCACCGGCTTGAAGGCACGTTCCAATAGAGAAGCTAAGAACAAGTACCTGCAGACTGGATATGGGATGAAACTTGCGGATCATCTGAAATTGCATCATCTCTGTCAGCACCTAAAAGTGATAGCGAAGCGTGAACTGTGCGGAGCGGGGTGTCTGGATATTCTGCAGCGAACCAAAGGTGCTGGAGCTTGCATTCGTTCCATTGACGAACTGCTGCCCGGCTCCCCGATTCGTGACGTTATAGATATTGGCGGCGATTTCAAACCCTTGGCGGTCAGTGATTGGGAACTCACGCCCGATCAGCGTGTTCCACTGGACTAGCCACGGGGTAAAGATCTGTCCGATGCCCCGATCTCCGTACTTGAAGCGATATGCCACCGCGAGGGGATTCGATACGGTCCTGCCGTTGATTGTGCGGGTCGCAGGACCATACTGTCCGTTGTAAGCCTGGGTGACAACCACAGGGCCACCAGCCGTGCCGGATTGCGCAGTCACGGTGTTTGAGAAACGGATCTTCCATGGAGCCCTCCATGTCACGCCAGTTCTCCACTGCTGGCGTTGCCACATCCGGTTCCTGGTATCGCCGGTATAGTCGTTGGTGACATTTCCGCGCACGGAACCGAGCCCGGCATTATTTGCAAACTTGGTCGGCTCCAGGATCGCCGCCGGATCGTTCGGCTGGAAAGCGCCGGCAAGATGATCCGGTGAATAGCTATAGGTACTGAAGAGCTGCACGGCCTTCGTTTGTTTCGTCACCGTTACTTCATATCCCTGATAAACGAACCAATTCCATTTGTTGTTCGTTACTAAATAGAAGTTGTTGAACGCCGGATTATTCAGGCCGCTCCAAGTGACGCCCGTGGTGGTCGACGAATAGATCTGATTGTTGTCTACGAGCGCAGGCCGGTCACGATATTCGCGGTCGATATAGCTTGCATCGACAACGATGGCTCCGGGCAACTGCGTCCTGTAGCCGACCAGCCACTCGCGAACGAACCCCTGATGACGATCGGAATCGAAGACCCTGTCGGCACTCAACGCCGTACTGCCCGGTGTCACGAAGGTCGCCGGACCGCTTGGAAGATAGTAGGTGTCCGTTGTTGTAACCGTACTCGAGCCGGCTGCGCCGAGATAGCTGGCATTTGTGATATCCGTGATCTTGCTCCAGCTCGCCCGGATGACATTTCTCTGGTTCTTCGTGAGCACAAAGGCACCGCCGACGCGTGGGGCTACATTCCAGGAGTTTTGGGTTGTTACCTTGAAGAGCGCATCTCTTCCCGAGATCCAGTCAGGACGGACGCCAACGGTGATTGAAAGTCTGCTGAACGGACGCCAGCGGTCTTGAAGATAGAAGGCATAATCATTTGCAGTAATGTAACGGCTTACAAGGCTCCCCCGATCGACCGATTGCGTATGGAAGATCGTGTATCCCTTGGACGGGTCGTTCGGATTATTCAGAACAGCGTCCTGCTGAATATTGGTACCCGCGTTTGCGTAGAGGGTTGTCGTCTTGCTCCGCTCTGTAGGCTCAAGGTAAAAACCAGCCTGGATTTCGTGCGACCCGAACCCCTTGCCGATGTAGTAGTTCACATCGCCGGTAATCGTAGTCTTGTTTGCCGGATTGAGCGTGATCGATGACAGGTTGTTCAGTGTGGCCACCGAAGAGCCTTGCCCGACAAGCCGGCCCGAGGAGAGAGTATTGCTTGCATACAGATCGATTTCTGGTTTCGAACCGACACCACCGATGGCGTCAGCGCTCGAGTTGCTCCCTTTGTTGTTGAAAGAGATCAGAAAACGTGTCGTAAGGTTTTGGCTCCACTGTGAGATGAGACGAAGCCCGTAGGCCCCGCCACCGTATTGATTGTGCGCGATGTTTGCGGCATACCATTGGTAGTTCGCATCCTGCTTGCGGCTGTCATACTGAATCAACGCCATTAGCCTGTGACGGTCGTTCAGTTGGACCGAGGCATTTCCAAGAAAGATAAAACCGCTTGAGTGATTTGCGAAGGCATTGAAACCCGGCTGAATCCCGTTCAGGTACCCAAGCTGGGTTGCTGTTTGGCTGATGCCGTCGTCACGATTGATATATCGGCCAGATGCGAAGAACCACGCGCGCTGCCTCTTGATCGGCCCGCCCAACGAGAAGTCCGGTTGCTGCGTAGAGGTCACGGCGCTGGTCCCTCCATTCGCATTGTTTGCATTCAGAGCTTCCGGGCCTAGAAGCCAAAGGAAGCTGCCATGGTAGCGATCACTTCCCGTGGGGCTCGACATATTGATAACCATGCCCATTGCCGCGGGAGAAGAAGCATCGTTCGCGCCGGTCTTGATCTGGATGTCACCCAACGATTCGTTGCTGATACTGATCCCATTGGACGGCCAGTTCTGCTGGAAGCTCCCGACGTCCATGCCATCAACCAGAGTGGCGTGGTTCTCATTCTCCGAGCCGCGCAGGAAGTAGGTCTGCCCCCCTTGGGCATCCGCCGATGCGCTGACAATCCCTGGAGTAAGCTGCAAAGAATCGGACCAGTCATGACGCCCGGTGATGGGGACATTGCGAAGAAGTTCTCCGCTCAGGTTGACGGCCTGTTCCGCGTTCTGGGTATCGATCAGAGGAGCTTCACCCGACACTTCCACCGATTGCGACTGGGAACCAATATTCAGAGTTATATCGACGGTCACATTGAGGCCCGCACGAATGATGAGTCCCGAACGGACAAACTTTTCAAAGCCCGAACTCTCGGCTTCTACGACGTAGTCATCAGCCGTTGGGAGTTGCGTGAGCCTGTAATTCCCTTCTGCATCGGTCACAGCTCGAAAGGAACCGCCAACGCTCGGACTGTGAGCGAGTAGAGACACACCAACAATAGCCGCCCCGGAACCATCAACAACCCGCCCGTGGACGCTTCCATTGGCCGAGGTCTGAGAGATGAGTGGCACATTGAGTGCGAAAAGAACAATGAGTCCTGCGAGCAGAGAAGCCTTAGCGCGTTTCTGGAAACGCATAGATACCTCCAAACAACGAATTTGAACGCAGCTCTCCACACGTAGCCGCGCACATTCACGGCGCCGGCGAGGGCGCTCTTCAATCGAGATCAAGGGAGATGGGATGGGATGGAACTAGATCAGCGACAACAATAGCAAGGTGTAAAAACGGTCAGAACGCTCATTGGTTTCCACCTTTCTCGTCCTTCGACGGCGACGTCGCTGCGTAGAGCAGAGCATTGAAGAAAAGCTTGTAGGTCACCTCAGATTGGGCGCGATACTGAGGGCGGAAGCCAAAGAGGATGATCCTGCCCTTCCCCAACGGCTCTTCCGCAAGCGCCGAGTTCCCGACGAGATATTTTCCGCCTAGAATCCACCCGCTCAGCAGTGGGTTATCACTGGTGTAGTTCGCGATGGACCGCGCATTGCCATGAACGTCAAATGCGGGGCTCTGTTCAAAGAAGATCGGAACAGCGGAAGGTGAACCAAAGCCAAGAGGATGTGAAGTATCCACTTTGACTTCGAGAATGGATCCAGGAATGTAGAAGTCACGATTGGTCACACCGTCCAGAACATTCTTGACCTCTGGAGCATCTTTGGTTGCGTAGACATTCGACGCCCGATTCAGGGTGACGATTGTTCCACCGGTATTGGCAAACTCGCGCAGAGCGGCCAATCCATTCTCACCGAGCCCGTTCTTGAACTCGGGAGGGACTTCCGGCCCTCCTTCATTTCCCTCGCCTCCGCGGCCCGCGCTTCCCTTCGTAATTGCATTGGCCGAGTTATCCGGAAGGATGATGACGTCAAACTGCTTTGCGAGATCGCCTTTGCGAATATCGTCGTCGACGAGTCTTTTGTATGGAATCTGGTTCTGATCGAAGATCCAGCGAGTCCACCCTTCGTCCATCGACGCAACCCAGCTCTGATAAAGCCCGACCCTGGGAAGCCTGACCTCTAGCCGGGATCCGGCAACAGGATCATTTGCTGCCCGAAAATGAACCGGCCACTGCGCTGCAGCGCGATCGATCTCTTCTCGCAGATGCGGTTGTGATGGACGATAGATTGTGCCGGCGGCATAGGCGCTGCCCGTCAACCGGTAGGCATGAAGATTATTCTTCAGCAGCGCAAAGAGCGCATACAGCGAGCTGTTGGATGTGTCCCCCAGTATGTATCCGAACTTTGCCTTCCCCTGATCGACGCTGCCCGTCGGCTTGCTGATAGTGTCGACAGGTTCGCAGGCAAAATCGAACTTCTTCTTCACTTCAATTGCCTTGACACCTAGAAGCAGCGGAAGCGTCTGAGCAGTGACATCGTACGGGCGCTGCAGCGGACCTCCTGGATATTCCCGGATCGCAGGGTACTGTTGGGTCTCCAGAAGCGTCTTCGCGAAGGCACCATATGGCTGCCCGAGCGCAATAACGTAACTCCCTTTGCTGAAGTGCTTCCCATCAGCATCGAAATCCGATAAGGCCTTCTTGATTCCCACCTCGCCGCGGCGAAGGATGCTTAGCAAACGTGCCGTAGAAGCCGCATCAACCTGTTCCACCGGTATCACGTATGCGTACGGACCACCGTATTTCTGATCGGTGGAATGTTTGAGAATCTGGTAGTAGTTGGCCAGATAGCGTTGACGATTCGCTGCGACATTGTGCGCGATCGAGAAGAACGCATCGATCTGATACGCGACGATGTCTCCCAGATGCCACGTACCTCCCTTCCATGGGTCAGGAAAGTTCCAAGCCTGCACCTTGGCGTCATAGCCGATTCCTTTGTCCAGCTTCTCAAAGGGCATTTCGATCGGCGAGGCAATGTTGGCGCTAGCCGACTCCGTCAGTACACGCGCCGTACCGTGATACGCCATGTAGTGCCTTGCCGGCGACCATAGATCGTAGACCCCATGCACGAGCACACCCGGTTTGCCAGTCTCGGCAATCTCAAGTGCGGTCTGAGTACCAAGCGCATTCATGGTGCTAACCAGCAGCGGATCGATGTTTGGGTCGATCGGGTCCACCCAGGGCGGGAGATAAATACGCGGTCCTCGCGATCCCATTTGGTGGAGGTCATACAAAACCTGGGGATGCCAGGGATTGATCACTTTGTCTACGGTGAGCTGTGTCTCGACCTGCGTGAAGCCGTACCAGTCGCGATTGTCATCGTGTCCCACGTAGTGGTGGTACACCACCACTGGCGAGCTACCTTCATACGGCGTGCCGAGATATTTCTTGTACCAATCAACCACCAGTTGCTGTCCATCTGGATTCAAGGACGGGACAAGAACGATGATAGTGTTGTTGAGAATCTCCTCCACGGTTTGCGTATTTTGAGTGGCGAGTCGATAGACGAATTCGGCAGCGCTCTGAGAACTGGCAATCTCGGTGGAGTGGATGTTGCAAGTAACGACGAGGACAGCCTTTCCTCTTTTCGTCAGTTCTGCCGCCTGCTCTGGGGTTGTGACACGTGAGTCTGCGAGACGACGCAGAATATCCTTGTACTCCTCGGCGTGTTTAAGATTCTCCGGAGATGAGATGGTCAACGCAACAAATGGCCGGCCTTCCGTAGTCTTGCCAAGGTCCTGATATTGGACACGGTCAGACTCGTGGGCAACCTTGTCGAAATAGGCCGTCAATTGGGTCCAATCGGCAAGTTTACGATCGGTTCCAGGCTTGAAGCCAAAGGCTTCCTCTGGAGATGTGACATGCTGCGCTGCCGCTGCGACAGTGAAAAGCGCAAGCAAACCGGATACAACGATACGTCTACGGCGCATTCGTGAATCTCCGCACTGCTCTTTTGGTTCGGAAAACGTGGGCAAGATGCGCCTGCCGACACATCACCGTGTATTTATGGAGCTGAAGCTAGGAAGGGGATGCTCGCCTAGAGACATCGACAAACATGAAGGGATGCGCTCGCGAAGAGACAGCGACATTCAGATTCGCAACAGAGGCAGCGCATGAAACAGAGATATATCAGATACCAAACGAAGTCAACCCAGCACAGACAAACATTTACCTTGCCATGTGATTCTTATCGGTGAGGCGGCAGTTCTCGTAAGCTGATTTATTGAAGCCGCAGCTTGCCCTCAATAACAGTTACGCCACGACCTGCCAGTTTCACCGAGCTGTCGTGAACTTCAAGGCGCAACACGCTGGGACGCTTCATCTCATAACCTTGTTCGATCACCACGGTTGCACCATTCTTCACAACGCCATGCCTCACTAGGA
>NZ_JBFRCY010000008.1:0-15549 GCF_052113305.1 Terriglobus sp. YAF25 | reverse complement strand
CTCATCAACAACGCAATGGAGGCGATGAAGGCGCCGGGGCGTCTCCGAATTCGAATTGCCGATTCCGTGGATTGGAAAACGAGAACCCGCCCAGGCGTCCGCATCTCGGTTGGAGATACGGGAAGCGGTATGCCTGCTGAGGTGCGAAGAAGACTCTTCGAGCCTTTCTTTACTACCAAAGGGAACTTCGGAAACGGGCTCGGCATGTGGGTGATTCAACAATTGCTTGAGAAACATGATGGATCGCTTTCAGTTAGCTCCAGCCTTTCTCCTGATCACCACGGAACGGTTATGTCTCTGTTTATCCCCCGTGGTGAACCCAAATTGAACTCCACTCCCTGATCTTCTTCGTACCTCCAACCGTCTCTGCGCACTCGGTTGTTCTCTTCGAAGTTGGCCTCTCCCCCTCCTGATAGCCATGTATCGAAATAGGACAGTGCTAAAGGTAACTAGTGCGAGCGCCGGGGCGACATCGCATGGCTTCCGTTCATGCACGTCTTCCCAGACGGCATAGGCTGTCTAAATTGCAGTATTTGTTGAAGAAACAGCGCGGAGCAGCTTCAAACACGCCTTGCAAATTCGTCGAGTTTTTAGCGCGTTAAAAAAATATGTCGCAATACCGCGGTTTCTCTAATGGACATCCCCAGAGTGCCGATAGGGAGAGTGAATGACTTTCCTAAGGAGCCCTCTCATGAAGTACGCCTTGTCACCTAAGTCTTCTCTGGTGCTTTTCGCCGCTGGTCTGTTCTTCCTGACCACCAACTCTCTTCATGCCCAGTCGCGTAAGGCTGTGTCGAAGACCCCTCCCACCTATCCTGCTCTCGCCAAGCAGATGCACATTGGCGGCGTGATCCGCGTTGCAGCAACCGTCGATGCAGGTGGCAACGTTCTGAAGGCTGAGTCCGATAGCCCGAACAAGATGCTGGTTTCCGCTGCTGTCGATGCTGTGAAGCGTTGGAAGTTCGCTCCCGGCGACGCGACCGAGACGATCACCGTAGAGATCAACTTTGAAGCAAACAACTAGTCACTGCTCTGAAGAGCAGTGCTAGTTGTACACCACACACTGTCGCCATTGAGACACTGATCATCCCTTTTGGAGTTAACTGTAATGGGCATTAGAGGCAAACTTTTCTGGAGCATTGGCGCCCTCGCGCTCGGGTATGTCTTTTTCTTTGCGCTGATGGCGATCACCACATCCACGGTACAACGCCATCTTCACGTAGCGTCGGACTTCCTGTTCCCCGGCGCTTCCAACCTCCAGCTCGCGGAGTCCAGTTCCCAGCGAGTAGCGAAGTCCTACAAGGACGCTTTGATGTTGCAGGATCCGTCGGCGCTGAACACCGGCGACACGGAGACCCGGGCCGTTCTCAGCGCCCTGGAAGCTGCAAAGGAGAAGCTCTCCTATAACTCCACGTACGGCCAGAAGGCCAGTGACCTGATTGCTCGCTATCAGGAACTGCATGAGCGTGCGCGCGGTGCGTATGCGAAGGCAATTGCCAACCCGGCGAGCGCCGATCCGAATATGCTCGCGACACTCGACCGTGACCAGGCTGCGGTAGACAAGGCCATCGATGAGCTTCGTACGGAAGTGGGCAGCACGAGCTATCGTGCGGAGCTGGAGTCGGTGACCTCGGCTAACCATGTTCAGGCTGTGCTGGGCATCGCGCTCTTCCTGCTGGCCCTGGTTGTCGCCGGCGGCTCCCTGATCATCATGGAGAGGAAGGTCAGCGCTCCTCTGCGCCAGCTTGCCAAGAACCTCGCAGTGGGCGCCAGCCGCGTATCGGAGTCCGCGGACCAGGTCTCTGAGTCAAGCGAAAGCCTGTCACAGAGCTCTTCACGCCAGGCTTCTTCCATCGAAGAGATCTCTGCTTCCTCTGAAGAGATCCGTGCGATGGCGCAGGCCAGCAGCGATAGCTGCAGCTCGACGGCTGAACTGGTTGCCATGTCCGAGGCGAAGACCATTGAGTCCAACTCCTCGCTCAACGAACTGATCCGCGCCATGGAAGGCATCACCGCCGCCAGCGGCAAGATCTCGAAGGTGATCGCCATCATCGATACGATCGCATTCCAGACCAACATCCTCGCGCTGAACGCTGCGGTTGAAGCGGCCCGTGCAGGCGATGCCGGTCTCGGTTTCGCAGTCGTCGCCGAAGAGGTCCGTACCCTGTCGCAGCGCTGCGCCGAAGCAGCCCGCGATTCCGCCGAGCTGCTTGGTGAGTCGATCTCCAAGTCGCAGAGCGGCAAGGCGAGACTCGACGATGTGACGGCAGCCATCGCCGGCATCACCGAAGAGTCTTCCAAGGTCAAGCGCCTGGTCGACGAGATCAACCTCCGCAGCCGTGAGCAGACACAGGGCATCATCCAGATCTCGCGTTCACTCTCCGGCATGGAGACGCTCACGCAGCAGTCAGCCGCAAACGCGGAGTCCAGCTCCTCGGTTGCATCGACACTGAAGACGGAGTCGCGCGCCCTCAACGAGAGCGTTCGCATCCTGAGCGCAGTCGTCGAAGGCAAGACACAGCTCGACAACAAGAGCGCTCTCAACGCGTGGGACATTCAAACCCAGTTCGAACCAGCCTGAGTCTTGGGTTTCAAAACGAAATAGCAAACAAAAGACGGTTCGAGCGATGCTCGAACCGTCTTACTTTTAACTTCATCTCCCCCTTACACGCGGCGGGCCTTATACCTGGCGGGCAAGAACCAGAGTGATGTCATCGGGCTGCTCCGCATCGCCAATCCAGGCATCAAGCGCCTGCAGCACCTGCGCTGAGATGACATGCAGCGGCTCGTTGCGGTAGCTCCACACTACTTCCAGCAAACGCTGCTCGCCGAACTCACCGAAGTCGTTCTCCGGCTCCGTAACACCGTCAGAGTAACCGATGAAGATGTCGCCGACCTGCAGCGTGACCGCGTCATCCATGTAGTCCATGTTGTCCATCAGGCCCACGACAGTACCGCCCTTATCGAGCCGATGCACGGAACGGTCGCGGCGCAACACCAGCGGCGGCAGCTGGCCGGCATTGGAGTACGTCAGGCGTGAGCGCGCGACGTCATACTGTGCCAGGAAGAGGGTGGCATACTTCTCCGGCTGGGTGCTGCGGTAAAGATGGCGATTGAGCAGGCCAAGGATGTGTCCAGGCGAATCGAAAAGGTCTTCGCAGTGATCCCGCCTGAGATGGGGCTGTTGGCTCAGCTCTTCACTGGCAAACCGGTAGGCGCGCACAGCGGAGTGCAGCGTGGCCATCAACAGGGCAGCAGAGATTCCCTTACCGCTGATGTCGCCGATCGCGATGCCGAGGCCGCTGGGCGGCTGGTCCTCGTCCTCGAAGACGAGGAAATCGTAGTAGTCGCCGGAGACGGTTCGCGCCGGCCGGCAGACACCATGCAGCTCCAGGGAAGGAATCTTCACATTGCTGGAGGGAAACAGGTTGGCCTGCACCTCCTGCGCGATGGAGAGCTCGTTCTGCATTCTCTCCTTCTCCTGCTGCTCGACCAGCAGGCGCTGCAGCGACCCGCTCATACGGTTGAAGGCCCGGCTGAGCTCCGCAAGCTGATCGGTGCGCGTGACATGGATGCGGTGAGCCAGCTCGCCACGATCGATGGCCAGTGTCGCTCCGTAGAGATCGGAGACCGAGGCCGTGATCGTGCTGCTGAGCCGCATCGCCATGTAGAGCGCAAACGCCTCTATAAACGCGAACAGGATGCAAAGAACGATCAGCAGAATGCGGAAGAACTCCGGCATCAGGCCTTCGATCGAAACAGCGAAGAGCTGGGTATAGAGCAGTGACGGACGGGAGTCGACCTCGACCGGGACATTCTCTTTCGCTGCCGTGTCCCACACCGTCATCGGGATGGTCGAGAAGAAGTACACCGGAACGTCGAGCAGGTTCACCGCTCCAGGAAACGATCCTCCGGAGACGCTCTGAGCCTTTTCGTCGGTTCGACGAGCCATGGTGAGGTTCGTCCGAAGCGTACTGCCTGCCGACTCTGCTAATACCGGAACCAGCGATGCGCGGCCGAGGCCCAGCGCCGTGAGTTCCATAATGCGTTTGTCCAGTGGGACACTGCGCACAACGGTGACGATGTGTCCATTACGCGAATGGCGCTGCGTGATCGCCGCAAGATAGAGACGGCCGTCATCGATCACAATTCCGTGGAAACCTTCGTGCGGCGGCGTCCAGGCCGGCAGGCCAAGCGGCGAGTGCTCCATGCCTGCTTCCGGCGCCAACAGAGCCGGAAGACGATCGATAAAGATGGCAATCTGCCCGCGCTCCATCTCTGCTTTGTCAAGGCCCAGCAAGCTGGGATCGAGGTTGTGCGGGTCCACCTTCGTCTCTGGCCGTGCGATCACACGTGCAAAGTGCACGGCGCAGTCGGTGTTCTCCGTCTGCATCTGATCCAGTTGCGTCTGGATACGTTGCCCCACCAGGTGAATCGCGAACTGTCCGGCTGCCACGTAGGCAGAGATGAGCACCAGCGTGACGAAGAGCACGACCGGCGCCAGGCCGATCAGCAGATAGGTGATCGCAAGCTTGTTGCGCAGGCTCCAGAGAAAGCGCATACGCAACTGGCGAATACCCCAAGGAATCGCACAGACCAGAAGCAAGCCGCCGGCGAAAATCCAGAGGTCTCGGGCAGTGCCGCCGAGCGCATTCTGCAGCCGGCTGACGGGCCACAACAGCAGAAACAGGGTCGTCAGGAGCGCGACAAGGCGCGTCAGAACCGACCAGCTTCGCCATGCAGCCTTTAGATCGACACTCATGCCTCCGTCGCCTCTTTCTGCTCCGCGAGACTGGCCGTGCGCACGGCATACCGGTTCGCGGAAAAGTGTCCCCCGGCCAGCAGCAGCAGGCCGGAGAGAAAGGCCCACGTCATCAACCCCACCGAGATATAGAAGGGGCCGTAGACACTCGGGAAGTCCAGCCACGGCAACGCCTTCACATACACCACCTTGGCGAGCTGCCACAGCAGGCCGACCACAATGGCTGTTGGCATTACAGCGGCTGCTGGAATCTTCCGGTTGGGCAGCAACCAGTAGATCAGAAAGAAGAGCAAAATGCCCGCGACGACGGAGAAGATCTTCAGCAACGTGTGCGAGATAAGGTTGAAGACCCAGTTGTCGCTATGGCCGAAGAAGATCCAGCTCAGCAGCGACCGCTGCCCGGCAGTACCCGCAACCGAGGCCATGGCGAGCACGCCCACCGCTGCCGCCAACCCCAGGGAAACAGCCTGATTATGCAGGTAGTTCCGATTCTCCTTCACCCCCCACACCGCATTCAGCGCAACCTCCAGCGGCAGGAAGACGCCGGTAGAGGTGATCAGCAGCATGACGATGGAGAAGACCTGCACCCCCTTGCGGGGATGGGCGAGGAGCTGCATGTTGCGGACGATGAAGTCCTGCCCCACCGGCAACAGGTTGTGCATCATGTCGCCGACGACGGCTTCCATGGCTCGGGAATGAAAGAGGTTGCGGCTGAGCGACAACATCATCACGATGAACGGAAACAGCGACAAAATCACTTGTGCGGCGACGCTGAAGGCGTAGGTATGAACCTCAGTTTTGGTGAGATATTTCACCAGCGCCCGCAGCTGCGGCCAGGAGCCAGCTTCCAGCACGGCTGGACGCTTCGCCAGCTCTTCAGCGGACATCGACGCGGGGTCGCGAGGTTCCTCACTGGATGGAAGAATGGATGGCATCGGCAGCGGAATCCGCAAACTTTGATGCTAGCAGAGCCGGACGGCTGAAAGATTTGTGTTGCATGACGGCCCGTTTTTTGCCATAAAAGGCATAAGACATTCGAACTCATAAGTTTCACTGGGCCCTCGGTGTCTTGCAACTCCACGTGTAACTCAAAACCTCCATATCCTCTTTCGGGTGTAGGAGCCTCCTCCGCTTCGCAGATGTCGAAGGTTCTCCGAGGTGTCTCTCTATCTCCAGGGAGAGGCTCGCAAACAAGAAGGGACTGGCTGTGAAGGAAAAGGGTGTCGTGAAGTGGTTCAACGGAACAAAAGGTTACGGCTTTATCCAGCGCGCTGATGGAAAGGACGTATTTGTACACTTCTCTGCAATTCAGGACGAAGGCTACAAGACGTTGAACGAAGGCGAGGCAGTCGAATTCGAGTGCCAGCAGGGTCCGAAGGGACTCAACGCCGCCAACGTTGTTCGCGGGGTCTAGGCCGCGAGTCTAAACCGAAGCACGCTGGCGGCTGTGGGTGATGCGTTGCACAGCCCACGCCGCCGTCGTACGCAATACCGCATCCTCTGACTGCTGCCACGCTTCAAGCTGCGGCAGATACCGTGCGTCTTCGCTGTTCCCCATCGCAATCGCGATATTCCGGCGCAGGCGCTTCAGACGCGTGCGCTCCAGCGGCGATCCGCGGAAACGCGTGCGGAATTCTGCGGGCGTCATCGCCGCCAGCATCGCCAGGTCAGGGTTCACCAGCTCAGTGCGCGCCTGCATCTCTGTTGTGTTGCCCACAGGAGCCTTGCGGTTCCACGGGCAGACATCCTGGCAGATATCGCAGCCAAAGATCTGCCGCCCCATCAGCGGACGCAACTCCTCTTCGATCTCACCCTTCTTCTCGATGGTCAGATAGGCGATGCACTTGCGTGCGTCCATCTGCCGCGGAGYGATCAGCGCTCCAGTCGGACAGGCATCCAGGCAGCGTGTACACGTACCGCAGCGATCTGCAGCCGGGAGGAGCTCAGCTTCAAGGGCCAGAGGCAGCGAGGTGACGATGACCGCAAGCAGCGTCCAGGAACCGATTCCCTGCTGGATCAGGCAGGTATTCTTCCCTACCCAGCCCACACCTGCGGCCTCGGCGAAGCCTCGTTCAACCACCGGACCGGTATCGACATAGCTGCGGACCTCCAGATCAGGCCCTGCCTGCTCACGCAGAAACTCTTCCACACCACGCAGCTTCGAGAGAAGGACATCGTGATAATCAGTCGGAGCAAGGTCGTCACCATCAGGCCGACCGCTCCAGGCATAACGAGCAATCCAGCCTGAGCCTTCAGGAGCCGGATCGATCGACTTCGGATGAGCAGCGTTGTAGTTGAGCGAACAGACAATCACCGATCTCGCCCAGGGAATGGCCACACGCAACGAGGAGCGCAACAACTGCCCAGCCTCATCACGCCGCTGCAGATACCCCATCTCTCCGGCATAGCCTTGATCAACCCACGATTCATAGCGGCGGCGGGCATCGGGATTGTCTTCAGGAACAGCAGAAATCCCGGCAGCGGAGAAGCCACACTCCAACGCACGAGCTACAAGAGCATCGCGAAGTTCAGAGCCAATGGATGTAACCGGATTCCCCATAGCAGGAGCTTTTGCTAAACTAATTCTACGGAGAGGTGGCAGAGCCCGGTTTAATGCACCTGACTCGAAATCAGACGTACCAGCAATGGTACCGGGGGTTCGAATCCCTCCCTCTCCGCCATCAGCCTTCTAAACCCGCCATTGACGCGGGTTTTGTTGTTAATATGGGCCGCTCCCTATTCCCCATCAGCTAACCCAATCTTTATAGGCTTTGAGAATCCATTCGCGGAACTCAGCAATGGTCATACGACGCCATGTGTTCCTGACGGCGGCGCGTCTCTTGCGATTGCGGTCAGGACTCTGGATCGGGATGTGACGTTGTTTCCGCGCAGGCATGAGGCACTCGCAAGGATTTTTGCCACAGCGGGTGAAATTCAGGGGTTTCACTCCACCCGTCTGTCCCCAGGTTTCCGAATCGCTACACCTTGACCCTCGCGTGCGCAAAATGTGGATGCAGCCGACGCATGCAGGTATGGTTAATGGCGGACGTTTGGACTCGAGAAATAGGCCTTAGCTGGCCGTTGTAAACTTGCTTTGTCTGTCACCCTGGCTATATCGACGAGGCTGTGTAATGTACGGTATTCGCAAGTTTGGTTTGTTTATTGTTCTTTGCCTTGGATTTACACTGTGTCTCAATTCTGACGCCCAGGATAACCAACAGGCAACTCCTATTCTTACGTCAGTTGATACTAAACTGCTGCTCGACGCTGCAGGGCCAACGCAACGTGCCTCTCTGCAAAATGTCTATTTGATTGGATGCCAGAAGGGGAAAATGATCTCTTTCGGCAGCGGCTTCCTGCTCAATAATGGAGTCTTAGTCACTAATGCGCACGTGGTGAACGACTGTACTGGCCAGCAATTGGCTGGGATCAGCACATCCAACAAGGAAATCACGTTTTCGAATACCATCCTGGATARTGTTCGTGATCTTGCAATTCTCATTCCTAGTAAGGCAATTTCCGGGGGTTACGCTCTCGGAGCTGACGTTACTCCAGAGGCTGGCACTCGCGTCGACTTCTGGGGGTACCCATTTGGCTATAACGGCACATTCCCCTTACTAGGTGTTGGATATGTTGCTGGCTATCGTACTTCTCGGGACAATGGTGGGTCCGTAAAGCACCTTGTTGTCAACGGTGCAATCAATCATGGCAATTCAGGCGGACCTTTGTTGGTTTCCCAGCAGAATGAAGTCATCGGCGTTATCGTTTTGACCTTCCACTTCTACCCCCCAGAGGTACGTCAGATCATAGATGCAATGGCGGCGAATTCCGGCTCCGGAGTTGTTTACAACTACACCCGTCCCGATGGGACAAAAGGCGGGCTGATGGAAGCACAACTGACGGCTGCCGTGCTTGACGAGTTCTACAACAAGACACAAATCGATATTGGTGAAGCAATCACTGCTTCTGAGCTGCGGCAATTCATGCAGGAGCATGTTGCAGACCTACCAGCAGGTATGCCGAAGGCTGCTCCAATCGTAAAGAAGCACTAGAATTGCCCACTTCACATCCGTGAATAAACGGTCACAAGAAGATATACAAAACACGGATTGCGCGGCTGAAGAAGTGCAGCAGTTTTTCGTCGCTTGGATTACTAGTTCTATGACTGAAACCCGGGGGCAGATGGGACGTAAATAGATAAGTTGAGGCATGGAACGATTTGCGTGAGTGGTTGCAGTTGGGAGATGCCATCACGTTACACAAGGTGGAATGCGAGACGATTGGACAATACCGACCGAGCGGTTGTATTTGAAGTTGTTGCTGCGCAACAGTCTAGAACCTCCCTACTGGGATACTGTCTGACGTCCAATCATGTTCTAGAAGAAACAATGAACAGGACTTGATCGCCGCAAAGACGGGGGCAAATCCGACCGAGAGGTCCGCACAGGCACAACTGATGTCGAAGCGCAGATTTCTCGCGTCGGAATGGGAACGTCCCGTCTGTCCCCGGACTACAGGACTACAGGCCACTAACAAAGCTCTCGTCGCCCAAGGGCCTCCCGGTGTGAGTCGATTGCCAAATGGCCAAAAGCTCTTCCTCACTGAAGCACGCTACTTCGTTTGCCCGGTAGTCGCTCGGGCGTGCGAATACCGGGAATTCTAATCAGCAGCAGATGAACGCGATGAACGGATACGCAGACATCAACCATTGGCCCGCTACGTCACCCTTCCGTAGGCTTGGTATCCCCCTCGAAGGAGTATGGTGAGAAGAGAGGGATGGAATTAAGGTAATCTCCATATCCCCCGGGAGGAAATCAATGACAGCGACCGCTGATCTGCAGAAGCGCCAACAGTCACCACTCACCCTCACCTCAGATCTCTCCAGTGAAGCTGTGCGCGATATCTCGGCCGGCCTGAATGGCCTGCTGGCAGATGTCTTTGCGCTTTATCTGAAGACGAAGAATTTCCATTGGCATATGAGCGGGCCGCATTTCCGTGATTACCATCTGCTGCTGGATGAGCATGGCGATCAGCTCTTCGCCATGACAGATGACATCGCGGAGCGTGTGCGGAAGATCGGCGGCACCACCATCCGCTCAATCGGCCACATTGCCCGTCTTCAGCGGGTTGCGGACAACGATGCCGAGTTCGTCACCCCCGAAGACATGTTGAGCGAACTGCACGAAGACGAGAAGGCGCTAACGCTCAGAATGCGCGCCATCCACACTCTCTGCGATGACGGCGGCGATGTTGCTACGGCCAGTCTGTTGGAGAACTGGATCGATCAATCACAGCGCCGCAGTTGGTTCCTCTTCGAAGCAACCCGTCGCTAACACTGCAGCGCGATACCCCATCCATTCAGACACCACTTCGATTGCAAGCTCCCTTCTGCAAAACATATTTACTTTTGCGAAGGGAGCCCGATCGTCCAGGTCGTATCCGGTGTCTTTCCGAAAGAGACCGTAGCCTGCCGGTTGTCGCATCGGATCAGAAGGTCTCCCAGGCGAAGCTCTCTCTTCTTCCCTGCCGCCACACTCCACTGCGGCGCTGCCCCGCCACCAGATGGCTGAATCACCGTCAGAATCGTCAGGGAGTCAACAGAGCCAGACTGATACTCAATGATCGTTGGCCGCGGCGCAGGCTCCCGTTCAGCCCTCTCGTAGCTGCTCAGGGGAAATGGGCCCTTGCTTTGGCCCAATATCATCGCGGATGTGGAGAACATATGCATCTCCACACCATCGTTTTGCGCCTGCAGGCGAACCATATTTTGCTGTAGGTCGAAGGCCGCAATGGGCTGCGTGGGATGCCATATCTGGCTGAAGCGGTGCGGCCCGTCGGCGCGGATCTGATCCATCACCACCAGAGCTCCGCCCCTCTGATAGACCAGCGTACGAACATAGGAACGAACCTGCGGATAGACAGCACTGAGGTCGGCGCTGATGATCTGGATACCATCCTTCGAAGCGAGCTGACGCATCGAAGGGTACTTCCCGAAAACCATATTTCCGGCAACCATCTGGCTCTGCGGATCGTCGTCAACCAGAATGGTGTTATGGCCGATGGCCTGGATGTTATAGGTGGGGTAATTCGGATCCTTGTAATAATCGGCATATCCCGCCTCGCCTATCCAGAGGCGGTTGTTCCAGGCGTAGAAGAGACTGCCCTGGTCGGCATGGTTGTGATTGAAGTTCGGTCCGGCGCGCATGGCAATGACCTGAGACTCCGGCGACCAGCTATCGCGCAGCACCGCAATGCCACGCTTCTCAAACAAAGCCGAGGTTGGCGAATCAACCTGGGTCGCTGCAGACTGATGGATTGCGTCTTCCCAAAGAACCCGGCTCAACAGCTCTGTTATTCCGGGACTCCGATACTGGAAATAAAACGCCGTCAGATCGGGATCGCTATTCTGGGCCGCCATGTAGGCGAAGACGTTCGAAGGAGCGGTGTCGACATGGCTGTCGCCGAAGTCTTCCAGCGAGTCTTTACCGTAGGTCGCATAACGGAAGTAGCGCTGCGGCCGGGCGAGTTGGCTGTCAAACGATATCCCCAGCTGCTCCTTTGTCGCAGCAGCCACCAGCGCCGTCGTTTCAAAGTCGAAGCGATGATAGGAGATTCCCTCACCATAGGAACCGTCTGCGGTATATGCCGACCCGAGATGCGAACGTTCCTTCGCGTAGAGGGCAAGGGCATAACCGGCGGTATCGGGATTGTCGCTCTGTAGAGCCGCCAGCAGCGCTGCTCCGACGGTATGACCGATCCAGTTACTGATGTCGAACTGAAGGCGATCCTCTACGACATACTCCTCATAAACAGGCCTGATGGACTGCTGCAACAAAGCCTCATCAAGCGTGTGCTTCAGGTCCGCGGGCAGCGCATTCCCCAGAAACTGTTCTGCCATGACAATGTTCTTCGTCATGATGCCGAGCGGGTAATAGCTGTGATATCCATGTGCTGGAAACCAGGGGTGAATCCATTGCTGCCATGAGGCAATCTCCCGCAACATGTGGAGCGCCTCCTCCCGTTCGCGATTCTCGCCAGTCGTGCGATAAGAGACCGCATCCCACAGGGCAAGCTCCGTCGGCTTCTGAACAAGATTGAAGTAAGACGGTAGCCCCGGCAGAAGGAACTGCGGGTCCATCTCCTGGATATTCGCCCCCAGCCCAAACGCAAGATTCGTCCCCAGATCTTTCCGCAGTTCGTCGCGCCGGGCAGTGACCAGCTGTAAAAGCTCCGGGGAGACCGCGTGTACAGCGACGCCAAGTAACGGCTGAGGTACCACGGAGCGAACCAGAGCGAGCACTGTTGAGGAGCCGCCTTGTCCTTCCACACGGATAGTCCAGACACCGGCGGGATCAGACAGCGAGATAGCGTGTTGCACCTTGAGACCAGAGCCATGATCGATCACTTGGCCGTCCGGACCTTCGATAGCCCAGCGCGCATGGAAGGATGGCTTGGGGCCATCGAATTCGACAGCGACCTGATCGCCAGTCCGCAGCACATGCTGCAGGTAGTACAGCTCTCGAAAGCCATCCCAGAGGGCCGTGGGCGATTTCAGCAGATAGTGCCGCGTCGCCTGTGCGCGAAGCTCGACATCGGAGATGGCAACCCGCTCAGGCCATCCGCTGCTGACATGAGTCAGATTCGCCGCAACTGCAATTGCGGTGATGCGGTGCGAAGACGCCGGCAAGGCGACCTGTACGCGTTGCCCGCCTCCCTGAATCGCCGATCGCAGGACAACCTCTTCTTCACCTCGATAGATGTGGATTGAAACCGGTATCCCGCTCGTCGAGGAGGCCTTGAGCCGAAATGCCAATGAAGACGAGGGTCCGGCAACCACGTGCACGCGGCGGATGAAACCGACAGCCAGCTTTCCATCGCGATGCGGAATCACCTCGCGGGTAACGGAGCTGAGGCCATGGGATGTCTCGACGCCCAGTGTAGGGTCGTAGCCCGTATCCTCCGCGAGGGGAAAGCTCTCCCATCCATCGCGAGAGCCGGAATTGGAAGCAACGCCAGCGCCAGGCTGAAAGTGCGAACGATAAAGATAGGGTGCAAGCGGCGATCGATCCTGCTGTGCGGCCGCTGTCCCCACCACCAGGCAGCAAAAAGACAACACCAGCCACCTACAGGAGTTCAATGTCATAGCCCTTTCGGACGTAGCCGCGAATCCGCCCTACGCCGCTCACCTCGCACGCAATAAGATCGCCAGAAAGGGCCTCTTGGGCGCCGGAACCGTCAAACCACTTTCTAACCAGCCAGTCGTAGAAGTCGTCCATGGAATGTTTCTCGAATCTACCATTCCGTCATACAGCTTACGCTCTGTGCTCTTCTTGACAGCGATAGAGTTCCCATATCGATCTTTACACCAGGGTCGCCACAAACTCGCATCAGCCGCATAAGGCAGACTAATCTATTCATGAGCACACGCATTTATCACCAAGGAGATCGGCATTGAAGCTTCTACGATATGGAGCCCCTGGGGCAGAACGCCCGGGCATCCTGGACAAGAACGGCAGCATCCGCGATATCTCTTCGATTGTTCCGGACCTGGCCGGGCAGTATCTCACGCCGGAGTGGCTGCAGAAGATTGCATCAGCCGATGTTGCTTCCCTTCCGCTGGTCGAAGGGACGGTCCGCCTGGGCTCATGCGTCGCCCAGCCAGGCAAGTTCCTCTGCATTGGCCTGAACTATTCAGACCACGCCGCCGAGTCTGGCATGGCAGTACCGGTGGAACCGGTTCTTTTCATGAAGGCCGGGTCTTCGATCTGCGGCCCCAATGACAACGTCGTGATTCCCCGCGGCTCCCTGAAGACAGACTGGGAGGTCGAACTTGGCGTGGTGATCGGCGCTAAAGCAAAGTATGTCTCGGAAGCGGACGCGTTGAACTATGTTGCCGGCTACTGCGTCATCAACGACGTCTCCGAACGCGCCTTCCAGCTTGAAGGCACTGGACAGTGGGTCAAGGGCAAGAGCGCCGATACCTTCGGCCCGACCGGCCCATGGCTGGTCACCCGCGATGAGGTGCCCGACCCGCAGGCCCTCTCCATGTGGCTGGAGGTCGACGGACACCGCTACCAGAACGGCACAACATCGACCATGGTCTTCGGCGTAGCCCACCTGGTCAGCTATCTGAGCCGCTTCATGAGCCTGCAGCCTGGTGACATCATCAGCACGGGCACCCCTCCGGGAGTCGGCCTGGGCCAGAAGCCTCCGGTCTACCTGCGTGCCGGAAACGTCATCCGGCTGGGAGTCCAGGGGCTGGGAGAACAGCAGCAGACCGTCGTCGCCGACGAGTAATACCTATCCATATAGCAAAAGCCCCGAACATGGTTCGGGGCTTTTGCCTTTAACTACCCGCAATTGTCAGGACACGCCCAGCTTCGACTGGATCTGCTCCAGAGAGATCGCCTTCGTCTCGGGATACACCACCAGCACGACCACAAGCTGCACCAGCATCATCACCGCGAAGAACGCAAACGGAAGCCCCTGGCTCTTCGCGGCAATCGTCGGGAAGACACCCGCGATCGCCGCATTCATGATCCAGTGGGACGATGATCCCAGGCTCTGTCCCTTGGACCGGACGCGCGACGGAAAGACCTCCGCCAGGTAGACCCAGATCACCGATCCCTGGGAGATGGCGAAGAAGATGATGAAGGCGACCAGCATCCAGATCAGCAGGCCCTGATGCGCGTTCAGATAGAAGATCGCGGCAGTCCCTGCCAAGGCCGCAGCCATTCCGGCAGCGCCCACGATCAGCAGTGTCACCCTCCCCCACTTGTCGATCAAACTCATTCCCAGAAAGGTCGCCAGCAGATTGACCAGGCCTACCCCGACGGTCTGTAACGCCGCCGAGCTTTCACTGAATCCGGCCGAAGCAAAGATGAAGTTCGAGTAGTAAAGGATTGCGTTGATGCCTGAAAGCTGGTTGAACATGCCGATGGAGACAGCCAGGAAGATCGGCAGCCGGTACTTCCACTGGAACAACGACTCCTGCGTGACACCGCGCTCCAGATGCACGGAATCGATGATCTCCTGCAGCTCGGCCTCTGAGTTCGGTGAGCCCATCAGGCGCAGCACCTCCAGGGCTTCATCGGTCTGGTTCGTCGTCACCAGCCAGCGGGAGCTACGCGGGATGCCGTACAGCAGGATCAGGAAGAAGAGAGACGGCAGAAACGCCACCCCGAACTCCCACCGCCACTGGGCGGCGCCAAGGTGCATCAAGGTAATCAGGAAGTTCGACAGATACGCCAGCAGGATGCCGACGACGACATTGACCTGAAACAGGCCCACCATGCGGCCACGCCACTTTGCCGGCGCCAGCTCAGCAATGTATACCGGTCCGAGGACGGATGATCCCCCGATACCAAGACCTCCGATAAAGCGCGCAACCAGCAACACATCCCAGTTCCAGGCAATTGCGGAACCAATGGCAGAGACGGTATACAGCACGGCCATCCACCGCAAAGCCTCCCGGCCGCCGAACCGCTGCCCCAGTACTCCCGATCCCATGGCGCCGATTACGGTTCCAACCAGGCCGATGAAGACGGTGATGCCCAGCGTCGCCGGCGTGAGATGGAAGATTTCGGTCAATTGCTGTGTCGTGCCCGCGATGACGGCGGTRTCGAAGCCGAATAGAAGGCCCCCCAAGGCTCCGACGGCGGTTGCTTTTACCAGATAGCGATTCAAGGCATCTCCTGTTTCTTACCGCCTTCCGGCGGCGTCACATTCTCACAGCTTGCCCCGCAGGGCTGGGGGATCCGCTAGACTATGCACTTGCTCTTCGGCAT